>DUGB01000044.1 GCA_013331555.1 Candidatus Woesearchaeota archaeon | reverse complement strand
CTACGGACTTTTTCTACAGAGCCACCAGAAGATAAATATTTATAAATTAGTTCTTCTAATGAAGACATTATAAAAAGAGGTGTTAAAAAATGACAGAGACGATTACAAATAATCTACAGCGTTTAATCACATTTTTTGATGGTGCAAAGCAAGGTCAGAAAAATGCTCAGCCTTTGATGGTATATAGAACCATTTTGGCTCAGATTGATGCTCTTCAAAAACAATACGGAAGGATAGACGTGTTATCTAAAGCAAAAGCAGAACTAGAAGCCAGTGAAAATGTTTTTAGGACTTGGACTAATATGGGATATCAAAATAATTTTGTATTGACTAAAAGATTGCTTCAAAGCGTAGCATTAAAAATTCAAACATTTGCAGAAGGAGTCGATCGACAAGTTGCCGCCTAACACTTATTTATCTCACTTTTTTTCAGCCAATACTTTTTGTGCCATCAGGGTTAATATCTCTACAAAAACCTAACCTGTAGAATTAAGAATTAGCAATGTAATATTGGCAAGATAACCTTCAATGTGAGCATAATCATCAACTAACGTCTGTTTCCAGAATGTATGTGGATGAGTAGTATTGGTTAGTAAATAGCCTTTTCTCAGATTACCACTCCAAACAGTTGCTTTTATTATCCCCGGAACAATATATAATTTATAATTAAAAGACCCACTACTACCACGTAAGTTAGCTGAAATAGAGATTACTTTTTGTGTTTCCAGATACACAAATTTTCTTCTTACACTCCGGCGCGCCATACTCTCATATAACTCACTAGAAATTTTTATTTCCTTAACCTGCACTGCCTCTGCCTGAAGATGTAACCGCGAGGCAACCCGAGGAAATCTAGACTGAACATAAGCAACCAAATGCTCAAAATACGCATCGCGCTCAGCTTGAAGCTCCGCAGCAATCATACCGAGAATATCACTATTTACACCATCATCATCGTAATGTGTTAATACTCGAGACATAGAGTTACGTACCCCCTAGCATTTTAATAATTTTCTCCTCATTGCAAGGTAACAAATTCAACGTGTTTTTATCAGGAATAAAAAACGGACCTGGGAGGACTTTCAAACCTTTCTTTACACGCGGTAGGCTTTACGCCTGCCATTTGGTTCAGCTTTGTAAAAGATGACTTTTGAACCCCCGAGACCAACCTTGCTTCTCACAAAGATAGGAGGGTTGTGCCCTATCCAGTCTAGGCGACAGGTCCGCAAAAAACGAAAATAAGAGCGTAATATTTATATTTTGTGAGACTTAAACTGTAAAAAATGCAGACAAACCAATATCAGGGAAAAGAAATGTACTGGAAAGAAGAAACCGTGAACTGCCGGCAGAAAAGAAAACTATTGCATCGGAAAGGTATCGATGCTGAGATCATAAAATCAATCGTTTTCGCGTGGGATGAAGAACAATACGCCGTTGTATGTGGAGTTTCAGGATCCAAACTCGACCTCATGGAAATAAGAACAGAACTAAGTATTCCAACTCCAGAAGCCGGAACAATAAAATTAGCAAGACCGCCAGAAGTAAGAGAATTAGGATATGAAATTGGAGCAGTAGGACCATGGGGAAGCATACCAGTGTATATCAGCAGGGCTCTCTATCGAACATTGACCAATAACCCTTCCAGAAGAGTTGACATTCCATTAAGTCTAGATCGCTCTCTACTGCTTTCAGGCAGTGATTTTTTACAACAAGCAGAACGAGCAGGAGTTCTGTTTCCAGGAAAAGAAGAAGAGGTTATGCTTTTAGATTTACGTCATCGAAAAGGACACGAAAGGAGTTTTTTTGGTTCCTGGGTGGAATATAAAAGTCAATCATTGCATATCTTCGACCCGCGTAAAGAGGGAGTTTGTTTAGCAAGACAAGAACGATATGGACCACGATATCTGCTCCCATTATCCCAATCTAGATTAGAACATCATCTAAAAACATCACCAAACTAAACATTTTTATAACTCCGCTTATTTGTAGAGAGCAAATATGACCGAAAAATTCATTTCCATTCAACAAGCCATTGAGCAGGGTAAAAGCCTTGTCTCTCTTCATGGCTGGATTTACCGTGAACGGGGAAGTAACAAACTTAAATTTGTTATTCTACGTGATTCCACAAACATTATCCAGTGTGTATTTGATCGAACTCTCTTTGAAAAACAATGGGAAGACATAGACAAATTTCAAATAGAATGTGCATTAACCCTCAATGGAGAACTAAAAAAAGATGAGCGTGCTCCAACCGGCTACGAAGTACAGGTAAAAAAATTTACGCTTGTCGGAAAAAGTGAAAGTTTCCCTATTGCTAAAGATCAATCCGTTGAATTTCTTGCTGATAATCGCCACCTCTGGCTGCGCAGCCGCAAAATGACTGCAATTCTCAAAATTAGAAGCACGGTTTTTGGCGCAATTGACGAATTTTTCAAGAGTGAAGGATTCTATGAATACCATTCACCGATCTTCCAAGCCGTCCAGTGTGAAGGCGGATCAGAACTGTTTAGTGTCAACTACTTTGACAAGAAAGATGTTTTTCTTTCTCAAAGCTGGCAGTTATACGCCGAACCAGCAATTTTTGCTCTTGAAAAGATTTATACCATCGCTCCAAGCTTTCGCGCAGAGAGAAGCAAAACGTCACGGCACTTAACGGAATATTGGCATGCCGAAATGGAAGTTGCCTGGGCTACATTTGACGACATTATGAATTACGGTGAGAAACTCATTAAACACGTTGTTAAACGTGTCTTAGAAACAAACGCTCCTGAACTCAAACTTCTTGAACGAGATACAACAAAGTTAGAACCTATCATCAAGAAACCATTTATACGCATGACGTACACCGAAGCGCTTAAGATTCTCAAAGAAAAATGTAAAATGGATGTAGAATGGGGCAAAGACTTACGAACCATTGAAGAAGAAAAATTAACCCAATTGTATGACGTTCCCGTTATCTGCACTCGCTATCCTAAAAAAGTCAAAGCATTTTACATGATGGAAGATCCAACCAACCCTGATGTTGTTCTGGGATGTGATTTTCTTGCACCAGAAGGCCACGGAGAAATTATCGGTGGATCGCAGCGAGAACACAGCCTTGAAGAAATCAAAAAGCGTTTGAAATTACAAGGTGAAGATCCATTAGAATATGAGTTTTATTTAGATACACGAAGGTACGGAAGCGTTCCTCACGGCGGATTTGGCATGGGCGTAGAACGTCTCATTAAATGGATTTGCGGACTTGATAACATCAAAGATGCAATTCCGTTCCCGAGAACGATGGAACGATATAAACCTTAAGATAATTTAAACCTGGACAGCAACTCTTTCTTTGACAAAAGTATCTATAGTCAACCGACGATAAAGACCATACAACTTGGTTATATCAGCACCAATTTGACCTATGTGTTCAAGAGCCGCTTCAATTCTTTGAACACCGACTCGTTGTTCTAAAGGAGTTTTAGTAATTCCTTCATATATTTCTTTTCCAGAACCTAAAGCAATGACTAGTTCCTCCACACAACCAGTAGAATACTCCCAACCATCATTAAAATGAACTGCAGTAGCAAAAGTAGCAATAACCCTCTCCCAAAGAGCCATGTAATGTTCTTGACCCCAATCTTTTGCAAAAAAAGTTGCTGGGCAAATGACCAATTTATAATGTTCTGTTGCTCGCAGTTGTTTGCCAAAACTATCTCCAGAAGCAATATTAGGCCTCATCACGTCTTGTTCAAATGATCCCGATGGTAATTGATCACGTGATGTTATTCCTCTCTGCTCGAAAAGGTTATACATCCGCCTTCCTGTCGTAATTGGAGTAGAAGCATAGGCTATAGGTACAGTGGGTTTCCAATCAGCAACGCAAGCAACTACGCTGAGGCCTGCTGTGATCTCATCAATGACTTGTTCTTCAAAAGCAGAGTCAACCATTGTTTATAAACAGAATTAAAACTATTTTTAAAAGTAACTGTTAAAAAGAATAAATCAAAAAATAACCAAAACCAATTCAATGAAAAAAAATAATTCCCCATTGATAATTAAAATCCATGAAGCGAACCACAACTTAAGGGATTATATTTAAAGATGTCGCTTAATGCTATAACTTAACCCATCTTTAATATTGATAATCTCTGTTTGTAATTGCGGGTGATGCAACACCGCTTCTCTAAAGTTTTGACATCCTTCCATCGTAATATTATCAGCAATGAGAATACCATTGTCTTTGAGTAATTTAATACAATTTTTTAAAACAGGAAAATACTTCTTTTTAGCAAAATCAATGAAAATGAGATCGAACTGCTCTTTCTTTTCTTTCACTACGTGCTGAACATACTCAACACCATCTTCTAATCTAATTTCAGCATCAATTCTAAATTGAGCAAAATTATAATTTGCTTCTGTAGCAAGAACAATATTAATATCAACCGTTACAATTCTAGCCCCTCCACTTCCTAAAATAATACCACTATACCCATTGGCAGTCCCTAATTCTAAAATTCGCTGTGGTTTATGCTTCTGAACAATACTCAACAACCATGCACCTTTCTCTGATCCTAGGATAGGAATTCCTCTTTGGATAGAATTCTGTTCCAACACACGAAGTTTGTCGATCATAATAGCAATTAGTAAACTCACTATAAAAAAGATCCGTCCTCACAACGATCTCCTTCACAGCACGGATTGACATGATGACATCGCATACAGATATACTTCTGTTTGATGAAAGTCATTTCCGCGCGGCACACTTCACAGAGAAAAGGCATAGGAGCATAGAAAAGGGAGGATTATTTTAAGTTTAGTAAACGACATAAGTAAAATATACTCTTTTGGTGTTGTTTACTATACAGTGAGCGACTGTTTATGATTTATTTATGTCGCTCACTAGTTTTGGAAAACACTTTTATAGAACAGATCAAATTGGGCTTCTAAAGCCAGCGTCGCATACACAGAAATATACCAAAAGCACGAAATATTAGAACAATTATTCATGCTTTTGTATATACAAAGGCAATTTGATATGTTCGGAAATTAATTGCCTTTGGTATACTCTATTTCTGGTCGCGTCGCAGCCTGAAGCCAGCGTCGCATAACTCGGTAGTGCGTCAGTCTCGAAGCATCTCAAAGTCTGGAGAACTGATCCCTCTGGGATTCCCGGTTCAAACGAGAAACTATGTTTATCGCATAGAAAAACATAGTTTTTCTGAACGTCCGGGCGCTGGCGTTTTTTTAAAAATGTTTTAACACTCCTCTTACAACATCTTCATATTTTGGTAAAATTATTCTTCTAATACTCCTCTCATCTTCTTCTCGACCACTTTCAAATAAAACATCACTCACTGTTTCACTTACAATAGAATCAAATGAAACACTCCCTGTATTAGCCAATGATTTTTGACCTGCCTTGATAAATCGTTTAAGTGTCAAATAACGTTCTACGCCTTCCTTAGAAGGATCTATCTCTTGAAATTGTGAGTGATATACTTTTGTCATCCTCACACCATTGGGATATTTTTGATCATACTGATGAAGAACAAGACCTTCAGGAGGTCCAGTATAAAGCTTACTTTCTCTGAGTAATTTTCGCGCAGTATTGCGGTCTATACTACCTTCTCGTACCAAAGGAGTACGACCAATTTTTTCTTCAAGCCCCATCAACTCAACCCATTCCCAGGCTTTCTCTGGACTAAGAAATAGTGAAGCATCGGAGTCATAAATACCAATCAAGAAAAGCTTTCCAAGATGTTCATTATCATAAAGGATGTGCCCAAATTCACTATGGGTAAACTCTCCAAAGGGAATTAGATTATCGGGAAGGTCAAAAATTCCAGGCGATAATCCTTCGTAAACATACGCCATAAATTGTTGAAAATAGTAACGATCCCTTCCTTTAATAGCTCCCCCCCTACTCCAAGGCACAATGTTACCCCTTTCTTTTCTTAGTGAAACATTAGCACCATCAACTTTTTCAAATACATATAAAGTTGGATCATTAATACGCTGAAAATGGTAATATTCTTTTATCGATGGAAATTTAAAATGACTCATTGGATATCTCCAAACTCATAGTCTCGTACATTTATTGCAGTGACATATTCTCGAAATTGATCCCCTTCAGTCGAGTTTAGAACGCGATCCAAAGTACCATAAATATGCGAATCAGAAGAAAGAACTGCTGTCCTAAAAACAGGCCTCGGTTGATTAGCCAGATTATTAGCAAGATAAGCTTCCCTTGAAACCCAAGCCAAATATAACGCTTGATCTACTAAGCTCCAATCGGTTGCAGAAATAGGATCCTGATCTGCTTTTTTTCCAGTGACATTCTGATAAAACTGTCTTCGAGCTTCTAAACGTAAATCATCAGCGCCAGAATGTAATTTTAAATCATAAACAAGTCCTTCATCCTTAGCTAAATCAAAATGGACAAGTAAGAAACCAAATGTAGCTTCACAAATCTCCCTTCGACCATTAACACAGTTGTTCTTGTAATGACTTTTTACTTCACTCATTACATCAGAACTCATGACGAATCGTAACCGTCTGCCACCATTAACTTGTTTCACTAAATACTTCATTCCCTCTAAAGCATTGCTCTTAGCTTTACGGAGAGTTGTATCTAAATCAATTATTGCAGAGGTATCGAGAACAACAATAGGAATAACACTCTTTTGAGCAGATGCAGAATCTATCCCAACATCATAGTAAGATTTTAAATAAGTCCACAATGAATCTCTTTTTCTGCCCATAGAAGTGTATAAAAGCAGGAGATTTATAAAACTTTCTTTATTTATCACTTAAAAGTAGTCAAAGTAGAAAAATTTATAAATAAAACCTCATTCTAAACCTAAAAATGGGGTCAAAAATCTGCTTAAAAGAACTGGATAGAAAAGTCCTAGTTCATGAAGCTGCTCATGCCAGACATTTCGCGCTAGACCCGGACCTTTCTTTGGAATATGATAAATTATTCCCCACAATTAGACTACCATACGAACGATGGGACGACCCTGCCGTTCAATTTCGGAATGGATTAGTTAGTCCATACGCTGCTTTTGATTATAACTTAGATAACGGCGGAAAAGAACAACAATGTCCGCAAACAGAAAAAGCAGCTCTCTCCCAAAAGCGATGGGGAATTCAGATAGATATTCATGGTGAAAAAGACTATTGGTTAGAACGCGCTCTAGGAGAAAGAAAGTATGCACCAAAACGTGGAGAATTGTTATTACAAAAAGTATTTCGATTAGTTCAGGAACTTCCCGGTAAGCTTGCTGAACATGCCCGTCATATTATAATTGACCCCGAACTAAATAACTTAGGAGTATGTTATTATGACGCATTACCGACAGCAGTACATGACAGAACAACAGAAAGTATTGCTGAACACACAACCCTTTTAGATTGTGTCGTCAGAAATCCGACTGAATATCCAAAAATTATCGACCTTCTTTCTGAAGTAAAATTAGCCCGCCAAAGGTTGGATTTCTTAATTACACATGGATTTCTTGACAAAGATTACTACCACAAGCTTAGGAGTTAAAACTGTCCATAATAAAAATTTTTAAAACAAAAAGAAAGTCCTAATCTCTAAACATCAACCATTTCAATCTCAATATTAAGACCTTCAGGAATCGGAACCCGCATTACTAACCGCAACGTCCGTTCATCGGCACCAATGTGAATCAACCGCTTGTGGACACGCATTTCATACCGTTCCCAAGCCGCTTTTCCTTCACCAGATGGATTCTTCCGCGTTGTCACTTTCAACTTCTTGGTCGGCAACGGAATAGGACCTTGCATACGGATGCCCGTCTTGTCAGCAATTTCTTTGATGTCATGACAGACCTGATTGATCTTATCAATCTCGATACTTGCTAATTTGATGCGTGCTTGTTGTGCCATTGTAATCCACTCCCGTACGATAATTGAGTTCAATTACTGTACGGTAATATGCCTCTTAAAAAAGGGAAAAGAGGAAAATCCCTACATTTGCTTCTTAACGATATCCATACACATTCCTGCGCCAACTGTCGCTCCGGAATCACGAATTGCGAAACGAGACAATTGAGGAATAACCGTATTCTTTTCAATAACCAAAGGTTGCATTGGCTGTAATCGAACAATAGCAGCATCCCCATTGCGGAGGATTTCTTTGTTCTCAGTCACTTCCTGACCATTCGCTGGATTAATTTTTTTAATTATTTCCAGAAAACGGCAAGCAACCTGAGCAGTGTGAATATGGAATACAGGAGTGTATCCTACCGTAACAACACTGGGGTGATTCATAATAACAACCTGAGCAGTAAACTCAGTCGCAACCGTTGGAACATTATCAATTGGTCCAAGAACATCACCACGTTGAATATCTTTCTTAGCAACACCACGTACGTTGATACCAACGTTATCCCCTGGTTCAGCAGAAGGAGCTTGTTCGTGGTGCATCTCAATCGTCTTAATTTCACCAGCAATTCCTTTACCTTCCCTTCCCGGTACAATCATCACTTTGTCACCAACCCTCATGATCCCAGTTTCAATACGTCCTACAGGAACAACGCCGATACCGGTGATGTTATAAACATCCTGCAACGGCATACGTAACGGCAAATCTGTTGGTTTTTTAGGAACTTCAAATTTGTTAATACCTTCTAATAAAGTATCACCTGTCCACCAAGGCATTTTTTGTGTTTTCTTCGTAATGTTATCCCCAGGCAATGAAGCGAGAGGAAGAAAGCGAAGAGTATCTACTTTCCAACCAGCTTGGATAGCATGTTTTTTAACATCATCAACAACTTCTTTATAACGTTTTTCAGACCAGTCAACACCAGAAATATCCATCTTATTGACTGCGATCAACATCTGACCAACACCAAAGATTTTTGACAACTTTAAGTGTTCAATCGTTTGAGCATTAACACCATCGTTTGCAGCAACAACAAGAACAGCACAATCTGCTTGAGAAGCACCCGTAATCATATTTTTAATAAAGTCTCTGTGGCCGGGAGCATCAATAATCGTAAAATAATACTTGTCGGTATTGAAGCGTTTGTGAGAAAGATCAATGGTAACACCACGTTCTTGCTCTTCCTTCAAAGTATCCATAACAAACGCAAACTCGAAGCCTTTCTTACCAAGCTGTTCTGCTTTTTCTTTGAGCTTACGCATTGCTTGCTCATCAACATTGCCGGTATCGAAAAGTAAACGACCGACTGTCGTAGATTTACCGTGATCAACATGACCAATAAATACTAAGTTAATATGTTCTTTTGTTTTTGCCATAGGACAACTTCCTCCGTTTTTGACGACGAATAATAAGTTGCTTTCTCAGTTCTAGGTTTATTTATAAAGATTTCGGTAATCAAACAAGAAATTGTTTCACGACGAGATAATCCCATTTCATTCTAAAAGGAAATAAACAAATAAAAAAAAACGAAAAGGAGGAACCTACACCCCCAATTCTCCTGCTTTCAAACCCTTACGCAGGATTATTTGCTGACGGACTTTTTCCTGCAATTCAAATGGCAGCTTTTCAAACATCTGATCTACCAGAGATGAACTGCCTCGCCCTTCCGTTCCCGAGCGTAACTCGCTGCTCCAGCCAATCATTTCTGCAACCGGAAGCTTCGCTATAATCACAACCTGATCACCTTCCTGATTCATTTCCAATAATTGACCGCGTTTAGATGACACTAACTTAGAGACTTCACCCGTGTATTCCATCGGAGCTTCAATGCGCGTTACTTGCAAAGGTTCAAACATGACTGGACCTGCTTGCAGCATCGCACCACGAATCCCTTCTCTGACAGCAGGATACATTTGTGCAGGACCACGGTGAATTGCATCTTCGTGCAAAGTACAATCCGTCAAACTGACTTTGACATTCACACACGGTTCTTTTGCCAATGGACCAGCTTTCATGACATCTTCAAACATATCTAATACTAACTCTAAAATTTCGTTAATGTAGACAATACCACGAGTTTGATCCATAAACATATTACCATTGAAAAAAGCTTTAACCATTCCCGCTGTTTTTGCATCCCAACCACATTCTTCACGAAGAAACGGAATAACTACATCATCCTTCTTTCGTAAACGCCCTTGGGTTAAGCGTCCTTCTTTAACCGCCTGAGCAATGAGTGGATCAAGCGGCTCAACTTTAAAATACAACTTGTTATGCTTGTTTGGAGATTTACCTTCCATTTCAGGACTTGGCTTTGTAATTGTCTCTCTATAAACAACAATCGGAGGAGACGTTTTAACTTCCAAACCTTTTTCAGTAATGATTCTGTTTTCAATAATTTCTAAGTGTAATTCTC
>DUGB01000110.1 GCA_013331555.1 Candidatus Woesearchaeota archaeon | reverse complement strand
AGGAGAAAATGTCAAACATGAGAACTTAATAAACTTTCTCTTCGGAAGCAGAATCATTTCCGACACACGAAAAACCAAATCTTCTCTTTCTCCTCCCATCGAACCTTAAAACCTGCCCGTTCAAGAATGAACACCCATTCCTGAGCAGAAAATGTGTTCAACTCCTTCTGCCGTTGCCAGACATTAATATTACCGCCGTAAAGCACCATCACAAACACTCCGCCGGGAACAAGCATCCTCAAAACTTCCGCAATGAGCAATATATACTCTTCAATATAATTTAACACAAACACTGCGGTAACTGAATCAAAAGATTCAGAACGCAGTGGTAATAAGGTATTAAGATCCGCACATATTTTCTCAGTACACTGTTCATTATTACTCAACATTTTCTCTGCAAAATCAATCCCAATAGAAGGTAAATAACTAAACGCACCACAACCCACATCTAAATTACGACCACCATGTAAAAAATCAAGTTCGTGAGCGATCAACGTACGAACTGGTCGCTCAATCTTTCGCTGCCACATAAACGCTTCTGCATTCCAAAATGATTGGTCATTCTCCGGCCATCCTTGTGCCCAAGACACGTTCAAGGCCAGAGAACGCAGTTTTTTCTCGACAGGCAGTCCATACTGCAACTCAATCAACGTACGAAAAAACTGTGTTTCAGCATCCATGTTAGAAGAGAAAAACAGCAAAATTAGCCGCCGCCTGAAATAAAATTCCCCCTGATATGCTTTGCGTCACTAAAACAATCGTTAAAACTA
This sequence comes from Candidatus Woesearchaeota archaeon, assembly GCA_013331555.1. Taxonomy (GTDB): domain Archaea; phylum Nanobdellota; class Nanobdellia; order Woesearchaeales; family GW2011-AR9; genus UBA10204; species UBA10204 sp10204u. The sequence goes on along the minus strand of DUGB01000110.1, from coordinate 14,830 downwards.
AAATCCGGCCAAGACAAATTGATATCTCTCGGCTTACAAAATAACCGGCAATCTGGCCACGCGCTTTATCATATTCTAAAGCACCTAGAGGAGCTTCACGGACAGCGCCGATAACGGAAAAAAAGATGGTAACCACAACAATCTGAACCACATTATTCACCATAGATTGAAAAAAGAAAACAATCGACTCTAAAACACTCGTCCAGCGGATGATCATTTTTTTATCTTTATGATCACTATATCTTCCCACCAACCATAACAAAACAACACTCGTGAGCGACATCAAAGAGCCAATTATTCCCAATGAAAAATAACTTTGAAGAATAAAGAACACAAACAAAGGCCACAAAACACTCTGAACAATAACATGAGAGCCACGTGACACGAAAAAAATGGAATCTTGCCAATGGCTTTTATCAAAAATTGACCGGAGAGAAAAAGAATAATGTGTATACCGTTCCTGACTCTGAAACAGAACGACAGCAGAAATGCCTAAAACAAGGGCAGCAACACCAAACGTCAAACCAAACCCAAACGTTGTAATTAATATCCCGCCAAGCAACGGCCCAAGCATAGTAGCAACAACGGTAACACTAGAACGTACACCCATTTCTTCTCCTCTATGTTTGACATGAGATGCCTGCTGGAATACTAAGTGAATTCCCATCCAATAAAAAGCATGCGATGTCCCTAAAAGCGATCCCGACAGCAGAATCAAAATGGGAATGGAAGACAAAAAGTAAAGCAGTACCATAAACAAAACATAGAATGGAATGCTAACCAGAACCGCATGTTTAAGACCAAAACGAGACGCAAACGCTGCTGCTAAAGGAGTAGCGATAGCAAAGATAATCGAGTAAAAAACGAAAAATAACAAAACTTGTTCCAACGAAAAATTCTTTTCCTGGAGAAGATACAACGGAATAAAAATAGCAATCAACGATAACGCAAACGAACGCAGCGCCATTGAAATATACAGTTGCGTAAGTTCTTTGCGAGGAAAGAACCGCCACCAAAAATCATGGTGAATCATCATAGATTAAAAGAAGGTTTATAAAAAGATATAAGCTTTGCGGCTACAGTTGGGCCCGTGGTCTAGCGGCTATGACATCTCGTTGACGTCCAGAAAAGCGTTCACGCTCTCTGAGCAAAGTCGAGGGGATCCCCGGTTCGAAAGTTGAACTGGCGTTTAACATTAAGAAAACACCGTTTTGCGGAAGTCCGGGCGGGCCCATTCCCCATAACACATATAAATTCCTCTTCTCTTTCCACATTCATGCCTGAGGAACTCCCGCTCTATAGTCTTCCACAACACAAACCACGTGCGTTGCTTCCAAAGTTTATCGCTCTCACTCTCCTCAGCGTTCTGTTCTACATTGGCATTCTTCTGAACGTTGCTCTCCTTGATCTTACCGGCAAAGAAGAAACAACAATTAAAACAGGTTCATTGATTTTGGTTGGCTTCTTATTTCTACTTGGCATTATTCTCACCATCCAACAGGCAGCATATATTACAAAATTTTACAAAGAAGGAATATCTCTCAAAGGAAAAAAAATTGTATATAACACCATTACAACCACAACAAAAAATGAAGATTTTTTAGATAAAATATTCAAAACCCATTCCCTTAATCTTGGCAACCACAACCACCTTCGCCATATTCCCAATACCATCGATATTGAACAATACTTACGCCAACTTCAGGAATATAACCAAAAAAGGCAAAGTTCAATCTAAGAATCACTCTTTAAAACATAGACTTCTAACACTGTTGCGGTTAACGCCAGGACTAAAGGACCAATAAAAACACCCAGCGGACCAAACAAAAACATCCCTCCAAAAATTCCAAACATTATGATTGCCGGATGAACATCGGCTTTATCACCCATCAACTTGGATTTAAGGATATTATCGAGCGTACTGACAAAAAACAAAGAATACACAAACAACCCTGCTCCTTTAACCATCAACGATGTTGAATCCTGAAAAACACCTTCGAAAAATAAAAAGAGTGATGCCGGAACCCAGATAACTGCTGGCCCAAAATAAGGTATCAACGCCAAAAAAGCCATCACTAACCCCCAAAATAAAGGAGAAGAAACACCAAACAAGAAAAACCCGAGTGCACCAAAGATACCTTGAACAACGGCAACAAGAAAATAACCGTACACGACTCCACGAACAATTTGCCGCAAGCGCTGTAAAATGAATATAAAATCCTGTCGGCGGAGCTCCATCAACTGATGAATTTTATCTAACAATAAATGCCCGTCACGAAGAGTATAAAACATCGTCAGAAACAAAATAAAAAAATGAACGAGAAGTTTAGGCACACTTAACAACACCGCTGATCCCTTTGCAATAACCCAATTTGTTGCCGTTTTCAGAATCTCCTGAAGTTGGTAGCTGACTTCGGGATCATCCATAAACCCCCTCACCGAATCACAAAATTGGTTATGACAACCTTGGAAAAAACCAACGGCCATCTTCTGTTTCATTAACGAATACAAAAGATATGACTCCTGCACTAAAGCCTGAGTAAAGAAAACGAGTGGAACAACAAAAACCACAATCACCCCAACACACAACAAGAAAGCAATTGTCGTTTTCCAACGGAATCGAGACACCAAAAAATTATAGATCGGATGAATAACATACGCCAGCAAGACGCCAAAAAAGAGTGAGATGGCAATTGATTTTAGAATAATAACAGACAGAAATACAAACGTTAGCACTAACACAAAAGGAATATACTCTTTATATCGAATGCAACATCACCACTATAAGCAACAATTACAAGATATATAAATTTACGCTTTCATAACCATAGAAACAAAACAAGAAAACAACGGAAAGAGAGAGCAGAAAAATAGAAAAAGAAAAAAAAGAAAGAAAAACCCTTATTGGGTTGTAGTTGCATCTGCTTCAGGAGCGACTGCTGGTTCTTCTTCTACCATTGGGGTAGGAGCACCAATCGTTGCATCGCTGTAGGTTGTACCTTCGATCTCAACTTCATCGCCCGTTAATTCAGAGAAGCGGTGAGCTAAGACTTTACCAGCTAAACGCGTGTCTGCTCCAGAATACCCTGCGACAAGCATAGCAACATTGCCATTTGCTTGCTCAAAGAGCTTCACTCGAGCTTTCCCAGGTGTAAAGCCTTGTGCACAATCTGCTGGACTGCCCAACAATTCTGCGGCAACACTGTTAACACATGGTCCACCAACAACAACTAAGTTCTGTGCGGAAACACTTGCTACTTCACTGTCGAGCTTGGTAGCATCAACAATCGTAACGCGTGTTAAATCCCCTGCAGAACTAGAAGACGTTGACGTTGCTCCACTCGTAAAGTACAATTGTGGTAAGCGCTGTACTTTAGGGTATGAGTACGTTAACTCATCAGGGTCACTTGCTGGTTCGTTAAAGGTCAAAAACGCACCTAAGGAAGTGTAGCCGTAGCTGACTTCCGTTACTCCATCCGGAGTAAGTAAGGTAACTGGAGCAAGCAGTCCTGCACGCAGTTCAGGGTCAGACGTTCCTGCAGTGATGTTAAACGCGACATGAATCGGAGCAAAACTGTCGTAGTCATCGGCGTTTGGCACGGTGATATTAACTCTCACCGAAGTTTGGTTTTCCACGGAATCTCCCTCTTCACCTATAGTCCCGTTAACAGTCATATTAGAAGGGAAATAGTCAATTCTAACTTGTGCTCCATACGAGTCAATAAAGTTCACCGCGGCAACATCCGTGATATCACTATCCCCGTTCAATGCAACAAGAATCGGGAAGTCATCAGCAAGATCAATACCAACTCCTCGGACAGCAAATGAATACCCACCTAACTTAATCGTTGCGGTATCGTTTGTTGTAGAGACAGAATACTCCAACGTTTCACTAGAACCGAGATTCTTAAACTTAATCTTTGGACTAGTTTTGTCGCTGTCATCTGCTCCCTTATACTGCAAAAGATACGATTTAGCAGAGCCAGAAGCTGCAGTTCCATCGGTCACAACAAAATAGTCGTCTTTCTCGATTGGAATTGTTTCGTTCATAATCAATCGCTTCTGGTTTGCTCGAGAATTCGTTCTGGACTCCTCTCCAACACTGAAGTTGCCCAGTCCTTCTGCATACGCAATGGGTAATTCAACCTGCTTATCATCCCCATCAAACACTGCTAACTTATATCTCCTCGACGAAGATGTTTTCAAGCGAATGTCGTGTGTCGTTTCTTCAGTTAAGCCTTTGTACTCAACATCAAGAGCTCCACCAAGAAGAACCTCATTTTCTTCACCAGCAGCTTTAATGACTGCACTCAACTTGTCATCTTTAGCTAAGAAGAAGTCATCTTCTGCGGTCAAGTTAATTTCAATGGTACTAATGGAGAACGTGGTGTTGTCGTCCGTACCAGTAATTTTAACTTGCGTTCCATCAATGTCTTCAGAACCAATCTTCAAGTTTTTGCTTCCTGTTCCAGCAGATTCAACATTGTCATCTCGAAGTTCCATCTTCTGAGCACCAATGAAGAAACTTGCCGAGTGAATACCACCAGCATAACTTTGGTACAAGAGGTCACTTATACCAACTTCATTACCATCAGCCAAAACATACGTCTGACCATCAGCAATCTTGTTGGTAGATTCTCCATTGACCACAAACTTAGCATGGGTGGAATCAACATATGACAATGTTACATCATACGTCTTAGCGCCAAGGGTGTAAGACTTGGACTCTCCTTCCAGTAAAGTGTCACTAGTAGCACCAGCCATCAAAACCAATTTTACACTGTTTTCTGCAGTTGAAGCCGGACGGCGAGCCTGCACAACAGTATATTCTTTACCCATAAATGTTAACTTTGTGTCTTCAAAGTCATCAAGGTAAACACCAGTTGTTGTAGCTGTCCCATCTGAATTCGTAACATCAGACTGAGCAACAGAACTAAATTCCATTTTATAACGTAAGAATGGATCTGCATTCTTAATTAAGAAATGGTCTGCCGTCTTGTCATTATCCGCTTCTGTATACTTGACTATATTAGAAGTGGTATCAGTACTATCAAAGAACAAGAACTGTTGAAATTCATATGCTTGCTCATTCGTACTCCACGAACCATCAGTCAACGCAACAAGTTCTTCATCACCGATAAAAGTGGCAATATCACGAAGAGTTTCCCCTGCGACAGCATTATCGGAAGAGTTACTGTTCGCCATTTCTAATTTCTTAGAACTCGTTCCAGCCAACCATGCATCTCCTTCTACCGTAACAGTAGAAGTTTTAACAGGAGCTCGATATTTCATGCTTGCGGCAATATCAGTCATAGCTAGGTTATCAACTGCTGCGGCATTTTCCCCAACAACAAAGAAACCATTAAATGTTCCATCAGACACAAACATATCTGGGTAACTTGACAAATCTGCAGCTAAAGCACCCATTGCAGTGGCACCAAGCATAGTTGCACCTGCACCAACAGCAAATAAACGCTTAACCATTTTTTTTACTTTCATTTCAAAACACCTCGTGTTGACCATCTATTCATTAGCAGTCCGATCATCTGCTGACCCACCTCTCAAAAATTACGAACGGCATGCACCACAAACGGGCACACCTCTTTTCGATTTTAGAGATGAACTCACAGCACCAGGATGGTGTTAAGACAGACCACTAATTCATAGATGTAACCCAAACTACAGGAAAACGCTTTATAAGCCTTTCGCAAAAAACGCCAGTTGAATATTGGAGAAACAAAGAAGAACGGCTAAAACAAGAAGATTTTATTGTTTTAAGACTTCATCATTTTTGAATGACAAATGTAACAATGTTCTGAACTTAGTTCTATATCTTTCTTCGGAAGCCATTAATCTAATAACAAACCAGAACGCTTATTAAAGTCTTCCTGTCCTCATGAAACCATGCACCTCAACGACCTTTCCCTCCCGCTTTTCATCAAACAATACTACACAAATTATCCTTTGCTCACCCCCATCCAAGAAAAAGCCGTCCAAGCCAAACTATTGGAACAAAAATCTCTTCTTATCTGCGCTCCCACCGCATCAGGAAAAACGTTTGTCGCAACGATGGCCATCGGAAAAGCATTGGGAGAAGGCAAAGCAATCTACCTCGTTCCATTGAAAGCACTGGCAGGAGAAAAATACAAAGAATATACGAAGCTCTTTGCTCAAACCAACTACAAAGTCATTATGTCAACGGGAGATATCGACTCTGATTCATCCTACCTTGGGAAATATGATCTGCTTATCCTTACTGTGGAAAAACTAGATTCCATGTTGCGCCATCCTGTTCCTTGGCTGAACACCATTAAAACCATCATTATTGATGAAATTCATCTTCTCAACGACCCAAGCCGTGGACCGACACTAGAAATTGTTATCACACTTATCAAAATGCTTTGCAATCCTCAACTGATTGGACTTTCCGCCACCATCGGCAATCCTCAACAGCTCGCCGCATGGCTTAACGCCGAACTTGTCATTGATCACTGGCGTCCTGTAGAACTAAAACAAGGCGTATATTGTGATGGAGAAGCAACATTCTACTAGACTGCTGAGCGCAGAATAGTAATCCGTTCCTGAAGAAACTCTCTTTTTCTGTAACCATACCGCAACGCATTCTCATAACAACGCAAGGCATCAGCACCACGCTTCATGTTCTCATAAACAACTCCTAAATTGTAATATGCTCGTGGATGGACAGAATTCAACCCAATCGCCCGCTGTAAAAAACCAATCGCTCGAGAATACTCCCCTTTCTTCTCACAAATTGCGCCAAGATTGACAAATGACTCTACGTAAGCTGGTTGGAGGACAAGTGCTTTCTGATAATATCGTTCAGCTTCTGTGATATTGCCTTCCTGAAAATAACAATAACCTAAACCAGCCAATGCCTCAATAAGAAACTCCTTCTCCTCTACTAAGCGAAAAAATAATGTTTTTGCTTCCACAAGATTACCTAATTTCTCTTCGACAACCGCTAAATTAAATATCAAATGAGAAGAACGGCCAAAAGACAATCCCTGACGGAAAACTTGCCGAGCGGCATCAAGATTACCCGCTTCTTTGTACTCAATACCCAACTCTAAATAGGCTTGAGGATCTTGCTGATGTACAGCAACTTTCTTCTTTGCCAACGCCAAGTATGATTTCAATTTATCCGTACTGCCGCGCACAGCGCCGTAATGATGAACAACAAGGGGCAAAGATTGAACCACTAAGTGTAAACGCTTCAGTGATGGTTCAACAACCTCATGAACACACCCTTCGAATAAAACCCCCGGAAGGCGGCGAAATAAACGCACTTTCTGAGAGGGAGACCATCCATAAAAAACATTCTGACCAAAACGCACCGGATCTATCAACGACTGCCAGCCGCTCTGCGAAGAATGATTGGAATAATTCCTCGTTATAATTGTATATCCATCAACAGCAGAATTAAGAAGTGCTTCCCGAACAAGAGTATGGCTCTGCTCATCAAGAACCTCATCCGCATCCAAAATTAAAATCCAATCACTGGTCGCTTTCGACAGCGCATAATTACGTGCCGCAGCAAAATCATCAACCCACCCAAAATCAAACAGAGAAGAAGTAAACCGCGCCGCAATCTCTTTCGTTCGATCACTGCTCCCGGTATCAACAATAACAATCTCATCAACAACTCCTTGAACAGACTGGAGACAACACTCTAAGAATTGCTCCTCATCTTTCACAATCATGCACAACGATACCGTGACCACTGATCATATCGCCGCAAGAATCTTCTTAAATGTTTTCTCCGTTTTATCATGCTTATACTCCCCTGCAAACTGTCGTAAAAGAGGAACATTCAACTGCACTCTTCTGCGTTCAAGAAAAGGTGCGATACGACTGTAAAACTCAACACATTGAGTCACATTTTTAGGTTTGGCAGAACCTGAACAACGCTCAAAATCAATCAATACTAGCTTTCCACCCTGAATAAACACATGTTTGAGAGGATGATGCATCTCCTCTTTGGTAATTCCTAATTGATCAAGAACAAAACATTGTTTCAACAACGCCCGGAGAACACGAATAATCTGAAACGACGTTGCGGTCTCCAACCAGCGTATGATCAATGGACCGTTGACAAACTCCATCACCACATATTCTCGGCTAGAAAAAAGAAGCTGCGGACCGATACCAACCTCATTAACACGCTTTAGCCAATGTACTTCACTATCGAGAGCATGTTTCACACCACTGGAAGAACGAATAATCTTAATGGCAACAGACGTTTTCTTCCTGCCCTTATTAAAAATACCGCGATAAATATCCCCATGACAACCATGCGTAGTATAGGTAATGTCTGCAACATCGTTCCGTTCAAGTTCTTGAAGGACAGTACTCTTTTGAATTTTATAGACATACAACTCCTCAAACGCGATTTTCTGCCTGCCCACTTCCTCCCATTGGAATAAATGCTGACGAATAATTTTTTCAATCTGAGGTTTATTTGTCAGGGACGAAAAGAGAAAGAGAATAACTCCTTGCGGATTCAAAAAACTAGAAACCTGGCTGAAAAAACGCGCTGAGATTTCCCATCCTTTTTCCCCACCATAAAGAGAANNTCTTGAGGAAGATAAGGAGGATTAAAAATAATTGTGTCAAACATTCCTTTCACCCGAGAAAAAAGATCGCTCTGAAAAACAGTGATTGATCTCTTCGATTTCTTCTGCTGACGAGCCTGAGCACGAAGATGCTGTACTACCTGTGGATTAATATCAACTGCAGAAACAGAACATCCTTGCTCTACCGCAGTCAACGCTTGAATCCCCGAACCGGTCCCCATATCAAGGACATTACTATGAGCATACTTTTTCACCGCATTCTGCAGCAAAAATGAATCTTCCGCGGGTTCATAGATATCCATAAGCAGAAAGGAAAGTATATTAATAATAAAAGTTACCTTCTGAAAAAGAAAAAAGAGAGATGAGCGAAAAATAATGGGTTTGTTCAGAAAATCAAAAACAATTGAACCAGGAAGCGCGGGTATAGAACCAAAACTTAAAGAGGAATTCTTTCGCTTCCGTGAAATCTACACTCGAGGAATAAACTCAGAAGGCGCAGAGTTACAAGCAGCACTGAGATATTATCAGCAAAAACAAGCAATTGTCCAAAAAATGGAAGAAGAAATTGTCACCGCTGGCGAAAAAACTGCCATTTCAGCATCAAAATTTGAGCTTCAGAAAAAATGGCTCAATATGAAAATAGCAGAAGAAGCAAACAATTGGAAAAGAGAATGGGAAGAGATCAAACGAATCGGCTCATTAGAAAATAAATCACGAAAAGAAGAAGTGAACTACTTTTTCTACGTTCAAAAGAAAGAACAACACCTCAAAAGAGGAGAGGATATCTTAATGGAACTGAATGACATTATCCAAAACAGCAATCTCCCCGTCCAGACTAAAAGCAAAGCCAGCCAAATGATTTCCAATCTTGTGTATGTTGCTGAGCAATGCCATGAAGGACTTAAACAACTTAAAGCAAAGAATTTTGGAGCATATACGAGATCACTTGAACTGTGGAATCAATTTTGGGAAGGAACAGTAAAAATTCCGCCATTGCCGTACTTAGAAACAATTCCTGATACTAAAAATACCTTGGAATTCCGACATTATCTGGAACAGGAAGTTGCCGCCATAGCTGCTGCCCTCCTCTATATAGACACTCAAATTAAAATTCTCGAATCTTGGGGAATAAACATAGCACCAACAGGATCATATTTGCTGCAAAGTAGACGCTTTTTAACCATCGCATCAAAAGAAGTCGGACAAGAAGGGTTTGTTCAGGCCGCTGCAAAAGCCGCTGCACCCGTCTATTTTAATTCACTCCGACGAAAAGAAGCAACACGACAATTCATTGAATAGACGTTCTGAACACAAAACTATTTAAAGAACTTCTTTTCTTTCTTCAGCAAACGGGCCCGTGGTCTAGCGGTTATGACAGCGCCCTTACAGAGTCAAACAAGACTTATGAAAGGCGTTAGTCTCCGGTTCAAATATTGCTGGCAGGAAAGAAAAAAACGAAGATATCCGGCCTCAAGCGAAAGTCCGGACGGGCCCACCATTTTATTTTTTCTCGTCGACAGTCTCTTCCGATGTAATAGAAAGAGAAGAAGAAGAAGAAGAACGTTCAGAATGTTTCTTATCAGCAGAATCATCTTTCTCTTTTTTGCCTTTAACTTTGTCTTTAACCGCATCACCAACTTTACTGAAAGCCTGTCCACCCACTTGAGCGGCTTTTTCACCAACTTTTTTGGCATGTGATTTAAGTTTGATAAGAAAACCACTCACTGCACCCAAACTGGTAATGATAACTGCAATAGCAGCAATATTATCTTTAACCCAATCTAAAGGTCTTTTTTCTTGCTTCTGAACATCAGCAAGACTTTGGTTAATATCAACCAAAGAAGATTTGATAACATCGAGATTGACTTGAGCATCAGCAAGTTTACGAGTTAAGATCTGTTGCTGCGCCATTTCAAGCTTTGCTTTAGCGGACTTAACACTATCAAACAGTTCCGAGACAAGATACCCTTCAGCTTTTTTCTGATGGTACTCTTTCTCCAGCTCTTGAAGCTGAACTTTAATCTCATTAAAACGATTTTGAATATCTTCAAGAGAGTATTCTACTTTTACATTCGTTGTAAAGTTTAAAGAAAATGTTTTATCTAGAAGTTTTACTTTTGTCGGCAATACCCCTTGGGATAAAACATTGACCGTAACAACAACCGAATCTTGATCACCAGCCTCAAGACGAGAAACAGTCGTCGAAGCAAGATGCTGAACACCGTTTCCAATGATCTTAGCATTAATATTTTCCAGCGCTTTTGTTCCGCCATTGAGAAGAATAAAAGTGATTTTATTTTCACCCAAATCTAATGTTGTTGGAAAATAGGAATCCAGTTGTAATTGAGAATCAAATTTCAACGCCGAAACCGGAACAACTTTGAGGAGTGAATTTCCCGTCACATCGGTGATCGTGACAGAAATATTATAACTGCCAGGAGCATCAAAAATATACTGGGGATTCTGTTGCGTGCTGTCAATGATTCCATCCGCGTTGTAATCCCACGCATATTGTAGCGGCTCACGGCCTGTTGCCGCAAGCGTAAACTGCACGCCTAACGGAGCAATACCACTAGAAGGATTAGCAACAACCGTTGCTGACATTCTCGATAAAACAGTGATTATTGTCGTAAGATTAACTTCACCAGACGACGTTTGAACTGTAACCGTCGGAGTAAAACTGCCTTCTTGAGCATAAGTATACGTTGGATTTGGATCTGCACTATCTGAAACACCATCCCCATTAAAATCCCATTGATAAGAAGTAATGTCTTCAGCAGGAGAAACTTCAAATGAGACGACAAGAGGTGCCGTACCATCTACAGGAGTTGCTTTCATATCCATTTGCTCAGCCGCAACCGATAAAAACAGGAAACAAAATACAATCCCAAAAACAAACTCTCTCTTGATCATGACAAGGAAAGAAATTTAATGCTTCTTTTTAAATCCTATGGTTCAATCTCTTTTTGTGTTATCTCTGCCGTTATAGAACTAAACCAATTCTGCAGAAACATTATATTTTAAAAAGAAGAACAAAATCATTAAGACATGGAGCAGAAAATCTTTAATCTCCTCTTAGAAGAGGAGGAACTCAGCTGGAAAACATTGTTGTACGATATTGTAACCGCCGAAGGCATGGACCCTTGGGACATTAATATCACCGCATTAACTCAAAAGTATATTCAAGTCATTAAAGAACTGCAAGAATATGATTTGCGCATTTCGGGAAAAGTTCTTCTCGCCGCCGCCTTCCTGCTTAAAATCAAATCTGCTCATTTTCTAGAAACAGACATTTCCAACCTTGACCGCCTTCTCAATCAACATTTAGATGAAGAAACAGAAGACCAAATGGTAGAACACATCCAGCGAGATCTTCAAGACAAAGGCCAACAGCAATTTAAACTCATTCCCAGAAATCCACAGCCACGGAACCGCAAAATGTCCATTCATGATCTTGTTGAAGCATTACAACGGGCAATGGCCACGAAAAAGAAAATTCTTTCGAGACAACGTCCGATTCCATTTATTATTCCCGAGCGAAAGATGGATATTATGGATGCTATCCGTGATGTTTATCACAAAATAGTATACTATGCCCAAAAAGAAGAATCTGCACTAACGTTTACTCGCCTGCTTCCGCCACGCGCCGGAAAACCAGAAAAAGTGTACACTTTTATTCCGCTTCTTCATCTCGAAAATCAACAAAAAATTAATACTGAACAAGAGAAACCGTTTGATGAAATTACTATTCGCATCACATCAAAAAAACAAGCGGACAACGTCTGAACCAAAAAGTTTATTAACGACAANNGAGGTTGTCTTCCATGATGAATATGCCTGCACCATCAGGTGCGCCTAAGCACCATACCCGTTATTATATTGTAATGATTACCCTTGTTCTCGGTGGAATCTTTCTCCTCCTGTTAATGAATGACGAGGAAGGACGACTTGCCATTACCGGTTCGACCGTAGGTTTATTTAAGAATGCAACAGATGCTGCTGTTGAAAGCAACGAAGACGCAGGAGAAGAAGAACAAGATAGTGCAACAATAAGAACAACAACACAGACGCTTGAAAAGCAGCTCGAAAAAAGTTCACGGGAAGTCGATTTTAGTCTCACGTTCAACCGCATTCCCCGCGTTATTAAAGAAGCAAAACTTGACGAATTGCAAATCCAATTCAGTGATGCTTCATCAGCAATTTCTGTTAATGGAGACAGATTAGAGCTCAGCGAACTAGATGAAATGACCATGAACGTACTCGGATTCAACGGAAAAGTAAACTTTAACGAAAATGATATTTCTCTTGATGGAAGTGCAAAGAGACTTGAAGTCAACGGAATCAGTTTATCATCACGAGACAAAATAAAACTAGCCGTAAACGGACTGAGTTATGAAGCTCTTACTATCAATAACATTGAACTCAAAGATATTGAATTTGATAACGGTGACGGTTCCCTTAAAGTAGGAGAAAAATTAACCTACGAACTTGAACAAGACCGAATGAAATTGTATTACTTTAATGGCCTTGTAGCCATTAACAAAAGAAATGACACTGCTGTTAATTTAGAAGGCGTTGCCCGTGGTATTAGTATAAGCGGAGCGTTGCTTGATTTTACAGTAAGATAAAAAAAATAAAGCAATAATTTGAGATATAAATTTTCAATATAATTGCTTTAAAATTAATTCTTTCTTTTTCTCTTCCCTGCGGTAATTGGCATATTTATCATCCAAAGAATATTTGGGAGGATGTGAAGCAATGGTAGCAATACCACATGTTAAACATACCTTTGCCATCGTATAAACAGAACAACGTCCGCAGCGAAGAATATGTTCAGCCATAATTATTCAGTCTTCTCTCGTTCTATACTAGATGTAGACACGGGATCAACAAATTGTTCAATAATTTCTTGTACTTTACGGAATGTCTGCTCCGCCGGCTTATAATCAAAATCCTCAATCGTCAATTTATAGCGCCCAGCACCAAGATACGACAACAAAATAGTCGGGGAGACAACTTCCACCGCATGCAATGTTGATTTAATCTTGTCAACACCTTGGGAGTCATAGGTTTGAAGTCTTATTTCTCCTTTGAGAAATATTTTGGCCGGTTTGAACTTATCAATGATCGCTGTTGTCAACTCCGCAGCAATAGTTTTTTCGATACCTACTTTTTCTAGATCAACCTGAGCATCAACAACTCCTTTAAAACACAAATAAAGATGAGAATAATCTTTAAACACGGGTTGAGCAACAGTTTTATACAACTGCTCAGCCGGAAGTTTCAATTTTTTGGCAAGATTACTAATAAGCCCTTCTGCTTTCAATTCCTGCTTAATCTCTTCTAATTTCTCCTGCCGTTGAGTCGAATTGACTCGGCGCAAGGAAAGATCAATATGACCTTGTTCACGATCAATACGAAGAACTTTACACACTATTTGACGATCAACGGTAACAAATTCCCGCAAATTGCGGATTCTCCCCGGAGACACTTCTGAAATGTGAACCATCCCTTGCTGGCGATATTCAAGAATATCAACAAAAACAGAGTTTGGAAATATTTTCGTCACTTTACATAAAACAATTTCATCCACTTCCGGAATCCCATAAAGGCGATAGAACATAAAAAACTGTTGAAGAGAAGTAATTTATAAATGTTTAGCCGAAGTTTAATCCAACACTTCTAAAACCAGACCTTCTACTTGTGCTTTTCCACCGGTTGGAAGAGCTAACTCTTTACTGCACACTAAGCAAGAAACGACCGTGCTGACAGTATCAAAAATAATCTGTTCATTCTTGCACTTCGTGCACCGGACTTTAACAAATTTGCTTCGAGTTTGGGCCATAATATATCTCCTCTAAATCAATTCAATTTTTTTCGCGCGAATACCAAACGGCTGACAGGTCATTTTTTTACACACAGCACAAGTATAACGCAAATCACTTTTCTTCGTATTTTTCGCACCAGTACGCTTAAATTTTGTAACGGCTGGCTTTGAATAACGACCATGACTTCCTACTCCACGAGCACGGCCACGAATGCGAGCACGGTATTTTGAGCCTGAACTTAAAGAACTCGCTGCTTTCTTCTTATTTTGAGCTACTTTATGTTCGGTGTGCTTCTTGCAATACTTACAGAACCGCTTAAGAGTCTTAGGAATTTTCATGAGTAAATGGCTGAGGCGGGCGCTTATTTATAAAGTTTTGGGCGAAGAGGGCTTCATCCAAAAAATAGAT
>DUGB01000109.1 GCA_013331555.1 Candidatus Woesearchaeota archaeon | reverse complement strand
GTCTTGGGTGTTAACATAGGAATATTACGGATAAAATTATGGTATAGATCCAAGTTAGATGTATCTTTTCTTTCCCGCAGCAGCTTAAGCAAAAGACTTTGAATTAACCCCACTTTAATTTCATCATCGATGTCTTTCCACTGTAAGTTCATTTTGAGTGTCAGCATATTGCGGCGAAGAGCAATCGTGGCATTAAAATCAGCAAGACGGCGGTTATATTCAATTGCCGATAGATAGGGAAACTCTTTATTCGGAAAAAGACGGGTGTAGGATTCTTCAATTAGGTTCATTATTAGGTCTAAGTCATAGTATATTTAAAATTCTTTTTAGAGAAGTTTGAAAAATANNATAGTAATTTTGACAAATTAGTTGGTTATTTAATACCAAAATTACGACTATTTCAAATTCTCTTTAGAACGCTGAGAAAAGCAACGACTTTTCTAGCGCACAAAAACCGAGTTTTTTAGTGCTTTGCCGGTGAAATACTTAATTTTGCAGAGTTCTCTTTAGAATGATTAAACATCATCGTATCATTTCACATTCACTATTGGGGTGATTTTTGTATGAATTCACACAGTGACCAGCAGTACAATAATCACACTTATAACATTCTTTTTTCCACGTATTATTCTGGCAAGAATATTCCCAGAGATAATTTGATTGACTTATGCACCGGTCGGAATGTGATTGTGATTGTACACCTGATCTTGAAGTAACCCGCCCAGAAGTTAGAGGATTGGAACCATCAGTATCAGAACAAGAAGTTAGGTTCGCTAGCCTAGTAATATTAACTTTTCTAATAGGGACTACTATAGGTGAAGGTTCTACTACCTGTCTAGCATTAATCGCTACATTCATTCTTTCAATATCAGAAGCTCCGTCATCATCAGTAACATTAAGACTTATAAGATAATTGCCGGGTGCTCGATAGGAATGATTGACTCGAGGACCTTGAGCGAAGGTACTATCACCAAAGTTCCAAGAATAAGAGACAATCCGACCATCAGTGTCAATACTCCGAGAACCGTCAAATAGAATTAGTGTCGAAACATTAAATGGGGAACCAGTGAGAAATCTTATTGTCGCATTGGGAGGCGAATTAGGTGTAGGAATAATGGTCTGTTGATAGCAGGAATATTTTTCAACTTGAAAACGACTATAATCAATAACCCCACCCTGACCCGAATCATAATGATCTGCAACATAAATGTTGTCTTGTGAATCAAGATATATACTATCTAAATAATTAGCTCTTATGTTTCTTCCAACCCTAAAATTAAATAGGAATTGACCACTGGAATCAAAAACGTTAATACTAAGATTTGCACGGTCGCCAATATAGATTCTGTCATTGCTGTCTACGGCAATGCTTTCCGGTGAGAAATGGGTTAAATTAATAGTATTCCAACTCTTTAAGAATTGACCATTAGTATCAAAAACTTGAACGCGACCAAAATAAGTGCGGTTTACAAATGAATAAACAAAATCGGTAACATAGATATTATCCTGAGAATCAATAGCAATGTCTTCCGCAACGTTAAATTGATCAGCCCCCGAAGCATTTGAACCCCAGCTTCTTAAAAAATTACCTTCCAAATCGAAAACCTGAATACAAGAATCACCATTTGGTAAAAATGTACATTGATCATTCACAACGTAAACATTATCGCGAGAATCAACAGCGATACTCACCGGAAAGAATCGCAAATTACCTTCAAAACCACTGTAATTCCAAGCCCTCAAAAAAATACCATTCGAGCTAAAAACAGAAATAGTGCCATTAAACTGACCATAAACATTAGCAACATATATATTATTTTGAGAATCAAAAGCAAGACTTAAANNTAAAATTTCTCCCACGTGTTCCAAATCCCATTAAAAAAGTACCATTCAGGCTGAATATTTGAATGTGAGATTGATTATCAGGCCACGGACGACTGTATCCCAAATGGCTAACGTACACAAGACCTTGATTGTCAACAATAACGTCGTATGGTTCGTAAATATTCCCTTCTACACCCATTCCGAGACCAGGGTAACCATATTTCGTGATGAACTCACAATTCCATGAGGTTGGAGTGTTGAGTGTTGTTGTAGCAAGACCAGCGGAAGGTAGTGATCCTACGCTGTAGAGCACAGAAAAAATAATCAGCCCAAGCAAACAAGCTAAGAATGTCAAACTAAAAATTAACATTATCCTCTCTTTACGCATGAGACAAATAGATTTCAGATTAGTATTTATATTTTCTCCCAAGCAAAACCCTCTTCCGTTCATTGTTGAATTTCATATCTCAATATCGCCGCAATGCCGCCCAGCTCACGTAGTTGCACTCCTTCGCGCGTTTCAACTGAGATAATCGCAACTTCCGCTCCACCTTGACGTGCTTTCTCTTCAAGATCAAAAATGGTATTCTCGGGCAAACTTTCTGACAAGATAAGTACGTCAACGACTTTCGTCTCCAGCATGCGGAGAGTTTCTTTTTCTCCATATGATGCTTTTGTAGGCTGATCGCGCAGAATGGTAAAAAATCGGGTCATAATTTTTCGTTCGATGGCGATTTCTTCATCGGCAAGAAGATCCTCTGATTTATCAAGCAGTTCCTGCAACCCAAACTCTTCCGTGTACGAGAGATCTTTTGTACCAATAATCTTACGTTTAATTTCACCCGTCAAATAATCATACCCCACAAAATCATTAATCGTCACGCCCGGCCCGCCAAGAATAATTCCTTTAAGATTATTGCCGAGAGGTAGAAATTGTTCTTTCATATACTCAGCAATTTTCTTGTAATGATCTTTAGCTGCACCTTCCCGCAAGCGAGCAAAACGCTGAGCGCTTTGTCCTCCCGCTTTAAATTTTCCCGGAACTTCGGAATGCGTTTTTTGCAAAGGAATAATTGTTTTACCTTTCAATAACGCCAAGATCGCATCACGCCGGTCTAAAACAACAAGGCCATACACGTGCTGATCCATAATCAAATTTTCCAGAATATCAGTCACAAATATTTTATCACAGCGATAGATGCGAATGTTGAGTGGAATTGGTGGTTCGATGCTCCAAACACGGACATCTTGCTTCCCTTCCGCAGCCGCAATATTGCCGGAAAAAACCACCAGACCATTCTCCGGCGTTTTTTTGAATAAACGCAGGTGCTGAATCATCTTTTCTAAAGCCGATTGAACATTCTTACGGGTGGAAGTTGATTTAATATTTGATGCCGTCCCTTGTTCTTCTGCTAAATGGTTTGTGATTTTAGTTAATTCATACTCTGCCGGAATATACACTGAAACAAATTCTGTATGCGGAGCGCGGTAGCTGCGCAACTCTCTCACTAGTTTCTTAATCTGCAGCTTCGCTTGAGGTGAAATGGACATAGAGAGTCAGGGAAGAATGTGGTTTATAAAGATTTGCTGGACAGCATTATTGGATGATGTTTACTTGAAAGTAATAATTTTTATAAAGAGTACCTACGTTGAGGATAGGTAATGGTTACGCTTGAAGATTTTTTTCGTTATGACTTCTCTGAAACAACTCTTCCTCCACCAATCATCCAAACGTGGGAAGTCGATGGTGTAAAACCAGGATTGATTTTTCATCCCACTGACGCCGGAATTGACATACCTTTATTTCATTCCCCCAAGATGATCTTGAAAGGAGAAGAACGATGCGCTCCCGTGGTGGCTCCGATACACGGAAGTGTGGATGTTCCTGTAGCTAACGGTTATTCCCTCCGAGGATTTACCGCAACGCCCTACAACTTTTTCTACGTGGTCATACAAAGAACAATCATAGCAGAAAATCTTTCTGATGCGTTAACGGTGCGCTTTTGTTATACTGTTGATCAGCGTGGTGAAATAAAAAGACTAATTACCTCCTCTGAATTTCACAATTATGATCTTGTTCCGGAACCCGCTGGCAATGAAAGTCTTCGTCATTGTCAATTAGAAGTTGAAGCAACTCCAAGAGGATTAGTTTTTCCCGATGGGAAGCTCACCTTTGTCCGTCTCGAAGATCAGTATCGCAATGTAGTCTATAAAATCAGTGGAGGAAACAGAGTTTGGACGATTGATTCGTTTCTTCGATCAACTCCGCTTGCTCAGCAGTGCCTAGCAAGAGATCCGTTTTTCAAACCAGATGATGTTTATAGAGGCACTGAGCCCTTGAGTGTGGGAGAAGACGAGATGGACGTCTGCTTCTATGCCAAAAGAGAATTGGATTTAGCAGAAACGATGCATGCTCTTTTTGTTGCTGCCGGTGAAAATTCTGGTTATTCCACACGACAAGCGCAAATTGAATCTATTGCTCAACTAACTTACGTGCGCTGGAAAGCAGCTTGAACTTCTTTCGCAACCAAATAATATTTCTTTTTCTGCAGAGAATCATACACTAATATCTTGTGCTTCCTCCGTTGTGCTTCAAGTAAGCATACTTGAAAAATATCCGCCAGCATATTTTCTTCAATTTTTTTCTTGTTATATTTTCGGTTTCGTAAACGCTGCGCCAAAACTTTAAGATTAGAACACGTTAGAACAATACAACCTCCAACTAACGATTTCGGAAGAAGATGACCAATATGAGAATCAATGACAATTCCTTCTGGATGTTTTTTCAGTTCTTGACGAACGAGCGCAGTTACTTTCCGATAATTAAGATCATAACACTGTTTCTGTGAATTATACGCAACGGCAAGTTGTTTATAATGGCGATGAAGATCAAGGCGATGAAGATGCAACTGTTTCGAAAGATAGCGTGCGAGAGTAGATTTCCCAACTCCAGGAGTTCCGGTAATCACTATAGCTTTTGAATTCATCATCCACCGAAAAAGAAAAGAATGTTATAAATCTTCGGCTGGCTTACACATCATTCTTATTCTGCTTATCTGTTTGGCGATGCAGTTTGTGGTGATGTTTCATAAACCGATGAACAAGATGTTTCTGAAGCAGAGATTCCGCAATCAAAATTGCAAAGAAAAGGACAACTGCATATCCAATAACGATGACTCCATCAACCCAGATAACTTCAAAAGAATTATTGAACAGGAACACTTCCCGAAGCAGTTTCTCGATCAGCACAAAAGGATTGTACGCCGTAAGATCACGGACAAGGGGAGAACTGCTTTCCAAAGGCAGAATTGCTCCAGACAAAAACAGAAATACACTTCCCAAAGATAAAGATGCCAATACTCCCGTTTCTTCCGATGTGAATGCATATCCAATCATCATCCCTAAAAACGTAAAGATGGAAGCGGCGATAAGCAGGATGACAAAAAGCAAAGGAAAGACAGACCACGAATCTTGCAGGAATGCCAACGAAACTCCTAAAATAATCAAAATTTGAATAACTATCAAAATAATTGTCGTGAGATACGTTGCCGCAACAAACGTTGTTTGGCGAAGCGGAATAAAGAAATTACGCATAAATGCCGGACTGTTCTTTTCCATCATAACAAGAGTTGTCCCTAGCAAAAGAGAAGTGAACATGACCACGATGGTTAATAATGTTGGAAACAAATAATTTAGAAATGTTTTCTCTTCACCCACCTTTTCGATTTTGGTCACAATGGGAACAGCAATAGTACTGGCTTCCGTTATTTTATTAGCCTCAAGGGATGTCTGCAAATTATTCAAAGCTGTGATCGTGCTTTCCAAAGTTGCAGTCGCTTCAGTTAAAGTCTGCTGGGCGGAACTCAATGAAGACGTGGATGAAGTTAATGTTTCAGCAATGGCGGTTAATTTTTGATATGCAAGTCCAATGTCAATTTCCAGTGACTCAATAAGTCCGCGGATACTTCCTGTGTCGGTGCCATCAACCAAAACCAGTGCTTTATCGATGGAATTATCTGCTTCATCGAGGAGACTTTTAATTGCATTTTTATCACTGCTGCTGATATTGGCATTGTCAACAGCAGCACTGGCTTTAGTAATATTTTCCGAGGCGAGCTTAAGATCAGTCGCAGCAGTAGTCAAAACAGTCTTATCATAATTGACTGTTGTCGTCGTCGCATCAAGTGTGCCAAGGCTTGTTTTAACAGTTTCAGTTGAACCTGATGCTGACGCAGTTTGTGTTTTAGCTGTTTGAAGCGCAGTGCTTTTCTCTTGCACTGTTTGTTTTGACATTGCCAAAAGACTGAGAATATTCGCCGATATTTCTTGCGAAATCTGCTGGGCTTTAAAATTAAATTTTGATTGGAGTGTATCTTGGATCATCCAAACGAGGTTAATTCTGCTCGGATCAAGATAAAAAGTCACTTCTTTCGGTGTGTTGCTTTCGACTTTCAACGATTCGGGAAGATTTATGCACGTATGCACAAAACCAGATTTAATATCTTGGACACAATCATCAATCGTCTGATCGTAAGTAACTACTTTGAAATCTTTTTCTTGCAAAAGAGCAATCACTGCATTGACATCGTCTGTTAATGCCGGAGCATGGATACCAACATTAATCGTTGTGGTGGACGTATCATATGAAAGTCCAATAATTAGCATCAAGAGAAGGGGAGCAAACACAACAATGAGTGCTGAACTCTTAGCTCGAATGAGCAATTTCAGGTTCTTTGACGTTAGCAGGAAGAGTGATCTCATGGTTGTTTCGTAATTGCTTCAAAAATTTCGTTAAGAGAAGGACGGCGCATATCCATATCATTGAGATAAAGATTTTCCTCTTTAATAAGACGAAGCAGGCTCGTGACTGTCTTTTCAATATTGCGAGGATAAATGACCAGATGCTTGCCTTGATCCACAATTTTATCTATCGGGAGAGCTTGCAGATTATGGATGATCTGCTCTTTGTTTACCCCCGGAAGCATCGTAATTGTAAAGTGCTATTTGAAAAATGGCTTTTTAACTTCCTCAATCGTTCCATGGGTATGGACTTTTCCTTTGTGGATGACCGCTACTTTATTGCAGAGGGGGTCAATGCTTTCTAAATTATGTGAGGCAATAACAATTGTAACCCCTTGTTTATTAACGTCTTGAAGCAGTGCTAAAATTTCTTTTTGGAGAACGGGATCCAAATCAGCAGTTGGCTCGTCCAAAACTAAAATAGTTGGTTTGTGAACGAGGCTGCAGGCGATATCTAGGCGGCGCTGCATCCCTTCGGAAAGGTGTTCGGCAAGTTTGTCTTTGTGTTCCCACAAGTGAGTAACCTGTAAAATGGCCTTGGCATTGCTGAGGAGTGTTTCTTTTTTGAGACCATACAATCTGCCGAAGTGAAGAATGTTTTCTTTGATTGTCAATTTGGGATAAAAAGAATTATGTTGCGGTGTGAATCCAATTTGTTTTTTAATTTTAGGAAGATGATCCGCAAGATCATGTGCAACACCCGTGGCCCGGGAGTGATAAAGAACTAAACCTTTACTGGGCGGAATAAATCCGGTAATCATATTCAATAACGTTGTTTTACCACTTCCTGATTGGCCGATAATACCATACATATCGCCTTCGTCAATCTCCAAGTTAACATCATTCAGAATAGTCTCTCGACTGTACTCTTTCACCACGTCTTTTAACTCTATCAACACCACAAGAAAAACGAAGGGTTATTCATTTATAAATGTTATGGGGCCTTCCGGGGACAGATTTGATTGTGAGAACACCCATAATTTTATATACCCACCACTTCTCCGAAACAGACATGAAGTCGTGGTTAAAGAGAGTGTACGAAGACCATTATCGAACTTTAATGTTGATCCCTTTTCTGCTCGTGTTATTGGCGATGATCCAGATTGGAACACAGTATGCAATTACTGGTGATTTTGTTCACCGCGGCATTACCTTGAAAGGCGGTTCAACGATTACGTTAGAAGAACATGCTTCATTCGTACCGGAAGAATTAGAGCAGTTCCTGCGGGCAAAATTTCCCAGCGCGGATATTAGCGTCCGGACACTAGGCGCCGTAGGTCAAGTTAAAGCTCTTGCCATAGATTCAGACGCGCAAGAAGAACAGGAAATTGCCGCTTTGGTTGCCGCGATTCGTGAGCAAGGCACTTTACAAGAAAGCAAATATGCTGTTGAAATCGTTGGTTCATCTTTAGGCAATAATTTTTTCCGGCAAACAATCACTGCGTTGTTGGTTGCCTTCGTATTAATGGGGATTGTTGTTTTTCTTTATTTTCGCTCGCCGATACCTAGTTTGGCAGTTATTCTGGCTGGCTTTTCTAATATCCTCGTTACTTTGGCGATTTTTAATCTTACCGGAATTAAACTGACCACTGCGGGAGTTGCAGCGTTTCTGATGTTGGTGGGCTATTCTGTTGACACGGATATGCTTCTCACTACTCGCGTCTTGCGGCGCAAGGAAGGAACAGTAATGGATAGAGTGTATGGTGCCGTTGGCACGGGATTAACAATGACATTCACCAGCTTATCAACTACGTTGGTAGGATATTTCTTTATTCAGAATGACGTTATCCGCCAAATGATGCTTATTTTATCAATAGGACTGGCGATGGACATGATTATGACGTGGATTCAAAATGTTGGGGTCTTGCGCTTATACTTGGAGAAGAAAAAACATGAATGAACGTGTTAAATCCGTTGTAACCAACTGGCGGTTTCTGCTCTTAGTTCTCTTTCTCATCTTTGCATTATGGGCAATCCAGCCCCATGGGGAACAAGAAGGCGTAAGCATTCGCAGTGTTGTGCCCAACTCTTCTGCTGCATTGGGGGGAATCGCCAATCCTGCTCCAAAAATAACGCCCTTGGCAAAGGAGAGATTATTGACTATCAACGGCAATCCCATCAACTCCGTCGAAGACTATTATCATTTCACTGAAACCTTGAGATCAAATACAACTGTCCGTCTTAGTACTACAAAAGGAACGTATACTTTGTTGACAAAAGCAGCGAATGACTCTATCATCGATCTCGGTCTGCGTGTCGCGGCCGCCCCAACAACCAATTTACGCAAAGGACTGGACTTGGAAGGCGGAACGCGTGTCTTGCTTGAACCGGCTGAGGATGTTACTGACGATCAAGTTGATATTATTGTTGCTAATTTACAAGAACGGTTGAATGTCTATGGTTTAAGTGATGTTGTGGTTCGCCCAGCATCTGACTTGTCGGGGAAAGATTTTATTCTTGTCGAAATAGCCGGAGTGACCGAAGAAGAAGTCAAAGACTTGCTTGCTCGTCAAGGAAAATTTGAATCCACCATTGGTAACAAAACTGTATTTTCGGGCGGAGAGAAAGATATTACGTATGTCTGTCGTTCAGCAGAATGTGCAGGAATTCGTGAATGTTCTCAGCAAGGGGGAAGTGCATTTTGCACTTTTTTCTTTGGAATCACTCTCAGTCCAGAAGCAGCGGAACGGCAAGCAGGACTGACGCGTGATTTAGCCGTTGTAACGGAAGGAAGCAACCAGTACTTAAGCCAAGACATTATTTTGTACCTTGATGATGTGGAAGTTGATTCTTTGCGTATTGGAGCAGAATTAAGAGGAAGAGCAACAACCAGTATTCAAATCTCTGGTTCAGGAACAGGACAAACAGAGCAGGAAGCATTTGATAATGCCAAAGCTCAAATGAAAAAATTGCAAACAATTATCATCACCGGCAGTTTACCGGTCAGTTTAACTGTCGTGAAATTTGACACTATCTCACCAACTTTAGGAAAAGAATTTTTGAGTAACATCACTTCCGTCGTTTTGCTTGCCTTCGGAGCCGTAGCATTAATAATCTCTTTGCGCTATCGCAAAGTCAAGATTGTTGTCCCACTCTTGCTTGCTCTCGCTTCAGAAATTGTTCTTATTCTTGGCTTTGCCGCAATGGTTGGGTGGAATCTTGACTTAGCTGCCATTGCCGGGATCATCATTGTCATTGGAACGGGTGTCGATCATTTTATAATGATTACGGATGAAATCTTGAAAGGAGAAACAGGCGCCAATTGGAAACAGCGCTTAAAGAACGCCCTCTTTATCGTTGTCGGTGCGTATTTAACCACATCCTCGGGAATGATTCCCTTGCTCTGGGCAGGAGCAGGCTTGTTGAAAGGTTTCGCCTTAACAACATTGGCGGGACTTTCCTTCGGCGTTCTTATTGCCCGGCCGGCGTACGCTGCCGTCATGGAAAAAATTCTTAAGGAGTAGAGATAAAAGTCAATGTCTTCCACAACGCGCACCGCAGTTGGTTTGATGGTTTTGTGTACTCTTTTCACCTCCGTCGGACAATTGCTGTGGAAAAAAGGCGTGGTCGGAATTGATTTCTCAGCACCACTCACTTTATTTAATTTCTTTTTTGTGCTGGGATTTGTGTCCTACGGTTTGGGTGGCATCCTGATGGTATTGGCATTTCAACGCGGAGAGTTAAGTATATTATACCCAATTATTGCCACGAGTTATGTATGGGTCAGTTTGCTTTCTCACTGGATTTTTCCGGACGATCAAATGAATGGATTGAAGTTTATTGGAGTTCTCATCATTCTGGCTTCGGTTAGTTTATTGGGCTGGGGAGGAACACGAACAGGAAGTGAAGCCGTATGATTCAATTAAGTTCATTTATTGTCGTTATTCTTGGAACCATAGTTGGATCGATAGGAACATTGCTTATCAAAAAAGGAACGCAGCGGTTCTCTTTTTCAAGATTGTGGAAGAGCCCAGAGATGTGGGGAGGCGCCGCACTCTACATTGTTTCAACATTATTTTATGTTATTGCCCTGCGGCAAGAAGAGTTAAGTGTTGTCTATCCAATTGTGTCGTTTACGTATATCTGGACTACATTATTATCTGTCAAATTTCTCGGCGAGAAGATGAATAAATTCAAATGGATTGCTTTGGTAGGAATTATCCTCGGTGTGACGATGGTGGGGTTGGGAAGTTGAAAAAATTCTGCCCGTCGAAGATTACCATCCATGTTCACTATAAACCACGTTTTCTCTAACGTATTCAATAGCTTGCTTTACATAAGGAATTATATTCTTTGGAAGATTATCAAGATCAAACCATTTCAAATTATCACCTTTGTTAGGTTCAATGATTGTAGGTTCACCTGTCCAGGATTTCGCTTGTATGAAAAAATCAATTCTTTCTTCGTTCGGGCATCTTCTGTGCATAATATGAACAATTTCTAAATCTTCCGGATTTATTTTAATTCCGGCCTCTTCTTTTGCTTCACGAACCATTGCCTGAATGAATGTCTCATTCCCATCGAGATGACCAGCTACAACACTATATTTTCCATCTTGATAACCTGTATTAAATCTGCGTAGAAGTAAAATCTTGGTATCTCTAATTAAAATCAGATGGGAAGCTGGAATGAGTTTGATTCTTTCTTTCATCATAATCTCCTTCAAATATAGAGATATATTATTTTCTAAAGCAATGTTGCTTAACTCCTTCTTCTCGTTACTATCTGAACAACCACATACGGTAGTACAAACGCACCCGCAAAAGCAAGGCTCACAAAAAAGAGACTGTGCTGCGTTGTCTGAGCATGAATATCAGTGATAAGCTGATTTGAGACGAGAACAATAAAAACAACATTTGTAAGAGCGATAATCGGCACCAGAATGCTTGCCGCTTGATGATGCTTCTGTTCCAAGTGACCGATATTGGTTACTAGAAAAGTATAAAGCGAGCCGACAACAGCACCAAGAATTATTACTACCAAATACAAGAACCAATATTGGAGAGCGACAAGAAAAGGAATTAAAACAAGAGAGATGGCAATATTAGATATGGTAATAACAACAACTGCACTCCAAAAAACTATTTTCGCAAAAAAGACATCATGATATTCTTCTTTGTGCAGAATGGCTTCTGCTTTTTGGATGTCCTGGTCATTCCAGCCTTTCTGGAGAAGTTTCTGTTTTTGAGTTAGATTCATTTTTCAAGGGCCAGGAACGACGCAACATTACGAAGCTCTTTCGCGGATCGGGAACGAGGATAGACATGATGTAAGGGCAGATTCTTGTATCCCGCCTTGCGGAATTTTCGATCATCTTTGATCGTGGCCAAGAGCGGAAATCCCGTAATCTCTTCTACTTCTTGTGGCTTGAGCTCGTGACGGCCGCCGTGAGCCATATTCAGCACAATGCCGGCAATGAATGTTTTTTCAGCGAGAGCCAATTTGATTGTCTTAAGTGCATCCATGACCGAACTTTGAGTAGGATTGGCTACGATAAGAAGCTCATCACTCAACTGAAGAAGGTGACGAACGTCTGGTCCTAAACCGCTTGGCGCATCAACAAGAACAATATCTGTTACATTTTGAAGCTGGTCAAAGACCTTGCTGATTTTCTCAAAGTCTGTTTTCCGATATTCTTGATAGGAAGGTGATGAAGGTATAAATGAAACACCACATTCATGCTGATGAATGATCTCATGCAGCCCATTATCTTTTCGCAGAAAGCGGTTGAGCGTAGCGGTAGGATTCATCATCCCCAGCTGGATAGCAACATTAGGCGTCATCAGGTTAGCATCAACAACGATAGCTTTCTTGCCAATGTACTGCAAAGCATGAGCCAGATTAACAGCAGTGGTTGTTTTCCCAACACCACCTTTTCCCGAAGCAATCGTTACAATCTTAGTCATAGACACATCCCTTTTTAGGGTGGTCTAAGAATAGAGAGTATTTAAATTTTTGTTAAGTGTGGTTTGAAGAGACTATAAGTAGTATTGTGGTTATGTTTTAGTTATAATGCAAACATACTCTGTATCTTCTGCATATTCATTAAGACCTTCTTTTGCGGATATCTCTTTTGGGAGATATTCTCCGCTGCTGAGATTAAACTCTTTTATACCCAAAGAAAGGAGAGTTTGTTCGAGTTCTTCAGTTGTAAACATGGAAGCCATTGCACCAATATAGTCTTGAACAAGGGTTTGAGTTTGCCAGCGTTGTTCTCCAATTCTTTTTAATATAATTTGCCAATTTGCATCTCTTCTTAAATCTCTAATGTATATTTTGCCATTGTGGGAAAGAACTGTATACATTTGTTCTAATGCTCTTTCGGGATATTGGAATCTATGTAAAGCATTTCTACAAACAACATAATTAATATTTTGTATATCTGTCTCTTCTAACTCATAAACACTGCCTCTTACATAGTTTATTCGTTCGAGAAGTGGGTGATTTTTTTCCAATTTTTCAAGATCTTGTTGACTTGGTTTACAATATTCTGGTATTTTTTTCCAGAATTCTTTAATCTCTTTGGTTTTCTCTTGAGATCGTCTCGCCAAATTATCTTTAGCCAAAGAAATCATTTCCTCTGATAAATCCAAACCAATTATATTTCCGTTTGTTTGTTCTGCAAGTTCCAACGTTAGCAATCCTGAACCGCAACCAATATCCAAAATTGTACCTACATTAAACGCAGTCCGCGGGAAGTTGACACCATAACAACCTGTTCTTTTTTTGAAATCTTCAGCAATGCGTTGATATGTTTCTTGGCGATGATTCTTCCCTATTGCATCATATTCTTGAGCAAGAGATTCTGTCATTGATTCAGTCTTGAGGACGTAGGATCGACTGTCTATGTGATTGCCAAATATTTTATGGACTGCCTCGGCTAAGCTTTTTGTATTTTCAATTTCCTCTCTGTTCATTTTTGGGGATTAAATCACTCCCACATTGTCTGACTCTTTACACCAATCAAGATATTCTCGAAGCGCATAACGCCGACCAAAACTAAACAGATTAAACCCTGCATTATCCAGCTCTCTGAGCTGTCTTTCTGCAATTCTTTCGCCAACTACACTCTCAGAGATCATACTTGTTAGTACCAATGGATCATTTTGTATTTCTAGTTCTAACTCTCTCTTTGTGTTTCTGTATCCACAAACATTTATTCCGGTAGTTGTAATAACTGCAGCTAACATAGTTCCTAAGACTACTCTTTTAGTGATTTGTTCTAAATTTTTCATTTTTTTAAACCTCTCGGCTAATTGATACTACTAAGTTATAATAACTATATTTAACATTGTGTAGTGATGGTAGTTACAACAAAATAGAAAAGTTCAAAAAGAGTGGAAGTTTTTAGCATCACGATGATACAAAACCAATTAGAAAAAGCAGAATTAAGTCCAAATGAGGCCAAATGCTATTTAGCACTCCTAAAGCTCGGTTCAGCTTCTGCCAACGAAATATCGAGAAAATCGGGTATCCACCGTGTTTCTGTGTATGATGCTTTACGTGGATTACATGAAAAAGGATTAATCAGTCAAATTATGAGATCAAATAAACTTCTTTTTGAAGCTGCAAACCCAGAAAAGATAAAAGAAATAATTGAGAAAAAACAATCCGATCTTGACGAAGCCAAAAAAATAATCCCAACATTAATGTTGGACTTCCAATCTAGCACTGAAAAACAGGAAATCCATAGCTTTAAAGGACTTGCTGGTATTAAAACCATTCTTCAAGAGATGCTTCGTTCTAAAACAGATATTCTCGATTTCGGAGCGGAGTACAAAATTAAAGATTTTTTGCCTTATGATTATCCGCACTGGGATCGAGAACGTGTACGCAAAAAAATAAATATGAAAATCATTGCCAATGTCACTATAAAACCCATTAAAATATCACTTACTATCATAAAATATGTTCCTGAGAAATTCAACTCATCTGTTTCTACCTATATTTTTGATAATAAAGTAGCACTCATTATGTGGGTTGATAACCCCATGGGTATTATCATAGAGCATAAAGCTGTATACGAATCGTATAGAAATTATTTTGATTATCTGTGGAATGTCGCAAAGAAGTAAAATACTTCATTTTAATCAAATAACTCTTTATTCTCTCATATCTTCAAACTATATTCTAGAGTATATTAATTATTATAAACAATAATATAATCTAATAAAAACCATGGCCCAATTGATTATGGACACTCCCTCTACGGATGAAGAAGTTAAATTCAAAATATTAGGCGGGAAATTTCAGAACAAACAAGTGTCCATCAATTCTCGTGATTTTGCATTTGCAATGTACCGATCTTTTTGCATTAAACCCCTAACTCTAAGTGATAAACAAATTGAAACTCTTCTTGGAAATATGCGCATGGCTCGATCTTTTAATGAAAGTTAATAATCTAACAAAATCTATTCAGCAAAAAATTATTCCTCCTTCACCCCAGCAACTTTCTCGTATGCATATGTTAAGAATTGATGAACAATTTTCTCGCAATTAGTCAACGTATCAATATCAATTTCAGATGTCGAGTTCTCAAGCTGAACAACAAACGTAACGTGGCGGCGGTATTCTTCCCGTTTGGTATAAGGTAATTTGAGGATGGTCTTCAAATAAGCATAGAACGTGAGATATTTTTGAAGTTGAGCCTCGTCAGGACACAACCCTGCCAACGTAGTCGCTTTAAGAGCGGGGCTCTTAGGCAGTGCGGTCATCTCGCCTTGCTCCACTTTTTGGATGAGAAATGCTTCAATAATAAACTCCATCGTACTAATCATTCGATGGAGAGCATTGAGGATGACATCAACCGTGCGAGTATATTTCAAACTAACATAAATAATGTGTTCTAAACGTTTCAGTTCTTCACGGGCTTCAAAAAGATAGTCATTCATGGGGAGTTAGAGAGAAAGAGGCGGAAAGGGGAGATTCTTTTTATTCCTTTCTGTTCATTTCTCGTTTAATCAACGTAATTAGAAAGTAGTTCACCGCCAGAAAAGAGCCGATATCTGCTGAAGTGATCAATTTAAGTTCATATTTTTTGTCGGCAAGAACCAGGCTCTGGCCGCGCGGGAAGAGAATCGTACTCTTTTTATGAAGTGTGATTGTTTCAGACAATTGTCGCAGTGATTCACAGCTGGAAATCACTTTCTTATCTTCAGAATATAACTGCTGAAGTTTATGCAGGAGAGAGTTAATATTACTGTCCTGCGGAGATTGAGTCAATCGTTGCAATGCTTTTTCAACACTTTGAAAAATATTGTAGATAATCCCCAAAAAAAGTTTAGGTTCTTTGAGAATGGAATATGTAATAGTATAGAGATGGAGTGCCGATTGGTAGCTCTTTTCAATGTCATCAATAGATTGTTCTTCTTCGTTCATTGTGTCTCTAATGGCAGAAAAATATAATGGTAATAGTGTTTAAAGATTTACTGTTTAGAATTCTGCAATCGAATGATCGCTTCTGCTAAATCACCGTCAGCATCTTCAATCGCCTGCAGAGCTTTGTGTCGATCAACACCTGCTTGCTCCATGACAGTTTTAATGTCTTCCTCGGCAATGTCTGGTTTGGATGAGAGTGCTTCTTCCCTAATCTCACCAGTTATTTGCAGGCTTTCCTGCCCCATCATATTTACTTTTGATACAGAAGGATTGTCAATAATGAGAATCTTATCTGGCGTTTTGATAATCACTTCAGTGGCCGGAATTTCGACTTGTTGAATTCCCAACTGCTTCATCATCTGCTGCATTTTCCGAGGATTGATTCCGGGAAGCATCTTATGCGAAAAAACGTCCTCCAAAGAGGTGTAAGAGAATGATAAAAACAATCAAGAGAATGCACAGAATTAGCACCATACCGGGTGAAAATTCTAAGCGTGATTTTTCTTCCTCCGAATAGCGGATCAGCCCGCCTTGTCCAGAAGGCATTCGAATTTGATTGTCAGCCATAGGTGTTTCAATTAACTGGGCTTTTATATAGTTTTTGGAAGTAACTCCAAAACATTATCACTAAACAATGATAATTAAAGATAATTTTATAAAGAAAATGAGGATTAAGAAAGTATGGTTGGATTAATAATGGCACTAGATTATGAACCAGATGGTTCGCCGCAAGCAGTTTATGATCTGTTTCCTAAGCATCGTGTTAAGATTGATGACGGAGAGATTCAACAAGAAATTGAATTTGTATTTGTTTCAAGTCGTTTTTTGGAAGATTACGCTCAAGGATCAACATTAGGATATGTTGAAGGAGAAAACGTCTTTATTAGTAAAACTCTACATCCTGCACAAGTGCCTTTTGTAGCGATGTATTTATATTTCTCAGAGTTAAATGGAGAAAAATTGTCAGCCCTGGGCCAACCGGCGCTGAGCAGTTTGTATTCAACAGAAATTCGAAGAATTTTCTTGAATGTTTCTATTGCCTACGCGGGACAATATTTACGACCAAAAGAAATGAAAGACTTTCTTGAACGATTTAAAGCAGAGACTTATTTACGGGGCGTTGTTCTTGATTTGGACGAAGTAATTACTCACGCTGAACAGAAATTTGGATTAGCTGAACGAGGTGATGTGAGTGCACTAGTACGACGAGAAGAGAGAAGTCTTGATCATTATACTGGACAAATGGGAGAATATTTGAGAGCATTTGAGAATCATAGAGCAGTTCGACGTTCAAGATCCCTGGCCGGACTTGTTCAGGCCCATCCTGGTCTTGGACGAACATTCCAAGGAGATATAGCGCGCTGCGAACCATCTTATACATTAATTATGGGAGACGAGGAATTGCAAGAATATCTCCCGGCAATCGTTGACTTATTGGAACGATTAGAAAGTTTGGCGAGTGAGAAAAGAGTTGATGGCCCACAAATCATAGCTGCTCTCGATCGACTGGGAAGCAAGCTCGCTTATTTTTGTAGTGGAGATATCGTGAGCCGCAGACCGCCACTTCGTTCTTTGCCAAGAAGAGAGTACCCCGTAGAGTACAGATTACTTCCTCCAGATCATGATGTTATTGAAATCACCGACGGATTCTCACAATCATTTTTTGCCAGCTTACGTCGAAGATTACTCTGTCGTATAGGAGAGCAAGTACGAACCATTGAAGCTGCATTGACAGGGGACGCTGAAGATGAAACTCCCATAATCACACTCGCTGCAGGAAGATTGCGGGAGATGATCCTCGGAGCACATTCTGCGGATTTGGAAACACGAGCACTAATTCCCGGAACGGGGCAAGCTCTACCAATAGGCGCAGTAACAGAACTTAGTGTGGCAGCAACCAACTTAAGTTTAGTTTTAACTGGTGCGGATCAAAGTTTGCGAGATACCCACCAACTCATTGGCATTCGCCAGGATTTATTGGCAAATGGAACCGCTACAACAGATCTTGATGAGCAACTTTTAGTGACGGCAGGTAATTTAAAAAATCCTAATTCCATTCCTGAGAAATTAGAAAAGTAATGGAATAATAAGCGTGGCATCTTTCTCCGTGACTTTTCGACTGCTTTTTTGTACTGAAGCTAGATAAGTATACAACTGTTGTTGTTTTTCAGAAAGATCATTAACAAGAACTACCTCAGCAGTTTTTTGTCTTCGCCCGGGGTAAAGTTCGGACTGAGCAAAGCTCGAGCAAACTTCATGGACATGAGCAGCAAAGTCATTATGATTTGGATATCTTTCTATTTCTTCGACAATCATCTGACCAGCAAAAGCAGCAACACGTAAAGGGATAATGATTGATTGAGGACGAGTATTGAGTTCTCCAAAAAAGTCATACTTAAGTCGGGATAGAGCATTCATAACTTGATCAAAAAGAGGTTGATGATCTCTATAAAAAGGAAGATATTCTGTAATAACACCTGCTAATTCTTCTCCACATTGTTGCCTTCGTTGTTCACGTTCATACCCTCTTCCACCTTGTGCCAAAGAAGCAACGAAATCGTAGGCAAGAGAGAGATCTTCCCTTTCAATACTATCAGTTAATTGATGAATATATCTCACAAATCTTTCCACAGAAGAAATGATAGCTCTGGTTCCAGAATTTTCCTCTACAAAATTGACAAGACGAAACAGAGTTTCAACATCTGCGGTAGCATACTTTTTCCTATCTAAAAGTTCATCACGAGTTTCCCACACTGGGCTAAGCTTTTCAGCGATATCACTGCCCATGCTAGCAATTCGGTGGTATAAACAATTTTTTGTTGCTGCTAAAGTCGCAATGGCCGGGCTTAGACCAAAATCAGAGCGGAGAGCGGAGACGATTATTTTTGCTGCTTCTTGGATTGCGTGAGGAGGAGGCATGAGAGAAGAACCAAATTTTTGTTTGGTACATCTCTGTGCGATGGCTGCAAGCTTGGCGAAACTAGGAAACTCCGCAGGATCTTTCACATGGGGAAGCAGAGCGTAAAAGAGGGCGGACCACTGTTGAACATAGCCAGAAAAGTCATCTTTCCACCCATAAGAATATTCGGTACGAAAAATACTCCGGGCGCAACTTCCAGTAGCAACCATCTGCTCGAGAGTAGGCGCATGCAAAAGATGCTGAGCCAATGTATCAATCGATGGAGGAGGAATTGTTCCGGTGATACCATACATTAAAGAGTGTGCATACGATCGGCATTGCCTGTCTCGGTCGAGAGGAGCTTCTCGACGTACGAACCCCATATCTTCTGTATGGAGTGTTGCAATACGTCTTTGAATCTCGTCGCTTTTTTCTTTTGAAGGGTGAGAAAGTGAATAAAAAAAAGGTAATCTATCATCTACATGTTGATATCTCCAACCCTCTGAAGGTGCTCTGGGAGTTGCCATTGAACTATTTGCTCTTTGAGCACGGTCAAGTTCCACTGCCAAGAGAGAAGCAAGTGAGGTATGCTGTCCTGATGAAGTTTCCCCAGTTAGTATTTCATATGCTTTAGCAGCTTCTTTAAATTGCTCTTCAGCAACGTCATCCCCCGGATTATGATCAGGATGGTACTTCATGGCCAACAGTCTATATCGGCTCTTAATCTCGGAATCCGAAGCTCCAGGATGTAATCCTAGAGTTTCAAAAGCCTGTGTACGGTTCATAACATTGTTAAATAGAAGATTATTTAAAAATATTTGTTTCTTAATTACTATTTAGTGATAATGAAGAGTAGAGTGGCGTAAGCCGCCTTATGTTAGGCCCAAACAATGCGTGTGCATTGCGATGGCCTTTGGAAGCATTCTACTGAGCGCTCACAACGGAACTTGCACCAACCAAGGATTCGCCGTTTCATCGTTCCCTAGAGAGACGTCAAAGGGTTATGCACAGAAATTATTTAATTTCTGGCATCCCAGAAATCGTGTTGCGATTTCTTAGGAACTCACTCTCATCGCTGAAAGCTTCGCCATCATCATCCCATTCTCTAGGACGTGTCGTTTCTGAGCCAGAGCCACGGGCTTTCCCCGTCTTCCTAAAGGAAGTGGTCTGGACATGGTGGGCGGACTTTCCTGGGTTCCTTTTTACAGGCCCCTTTGCTTCCTGCCACTGCTACTCTGCAGATGTGAAAACAACTCTTTTTTATAAACTTATTGAGAATAGAATTGGGGTGTGGGAGCGGAATGGCCACAGTCATAACAAAACGTATTATCGTGTTCCCTGAAGCTTCCGTCTGGTCTTAACGTATACGATGGTCCAAAGCGTTCAGTTTTTTGATGCATGCAATGTTGTTGTCTTTCTGCTATTTCTGTGATTGAGCTTTCAAGAAATTGAGGATCCTGTAATCTCTCCAATTCTGCTGGTGAGAGAAGAGGTTCACTGTGAGCAGGCAAGACATAATCCCATAGACCCATAACATAAATAGAGAGCGGTCTTATAAAAAGATTATTGTGATGATTCTTGACATAATAGCCCTTTGGATATTAGAATTTTACCCGAGCTCTTCTTTAAAGAAAGCAAATTTCGTCGAAAAGATTTTTTAAAGAATCCTCATTCAGTAAGTTTATGGATAATAAACAGCCAAACAATCTGCCCATAGACAAAATCCAAAAGCTCATTACCGAATTCGAACAAATTGGCTTGTTTAGTCATCTTAAGAAAAATACCATTGCTCGTATAAAAAAAGAGATTCCGAAACAACAGGTAATCAATGAAATTCAATTGTTGGGTTACTTTCCGGAGGTTACGTACTTTCTTGATCTGGAAGATGATCGTGAGACCGCCTATACAAAAAAAACCAACGAATTGTCAAAAATCTCACACGGTGCATTTCACCCCAAATCAATCCGAGAAGAAATTGTTGGAACAGATGAAAAAGGATATACTCTGACTTATCTTTGACTTCTTAGCT
>DUGB01000003.1 GCA_013331555.1 Candidatus Woesearchaeota archaeon | reverse complement strand
ATTAATAAACTTTTTGTTTTTTTCATAGTATCATCAAGAATTACAAAGTTATCTTGCTCTCCGATAGTCTCTACTTTTAAAGGGAAAATCATATTCCGAATGAATGTAGCCACATCATCATTATATTCAACAATACGAATTTTTTTTCGAAACAGATTTTCTGCTGTGTGGATGTGCACCCCGCTCTTTCCAATTGCTTTTCCCATATCCCCTGGCGCAACAATAAAATAGAGCACATCTGAGTACTCGTCGAGAAAACAGTCTTTGACACGAGCGCCGGTCATCTTTTCAAACACTGGACTTAAACTCAACGTCC
The DNA here is from genome assembly GCA_013331555.1 of Candidatus Woesearchaeota archaeon. Classification (GTDB taxonomy): domain Archaea; phylum Nanobdellota; class Nanobdellia; order Woesearchaeales; family GW2011-AR9; genus UBA10204; species UBA10204 sp10204u. The sequence goes on along the minus strand of DUGB01000003.1, from coordinate 6,454 downwards.
CTGTATCCAGTTTAACCCGCGCCACATTCAACACCACTTACTGTGTCGCTAACACAGATACAAAAAAATTCTTTTTACAGAAAACGCCTAATTCTTCATTGTTCAAACCAAGAGTGATAATGGGAATGTTAACCAGAGCCGCATAATGAACCAAATCATTGCGAATCTGGTCAGGACAATTGCGGGCAACAAGAACACGCTCAACTGCTTGCTCACGAAGCGCTTTCAGAACTCTCTCCGTACCAAGAACTACTTTATTGTCGGTAATCTTCTGACGCAACTCTTTAAGAGTAGAATCCTCTCCGACAACTTGCTGATCTTGTGCTTTCTGTTTTTTTGCCATTGTTGATAAGTGGAAATAATCTTTTTATAAATATATCGGTGTAAAACAAACCCCTATTTCATTTTTGTAACCAGACCAGGAAGTCCTGTTCCCAGAGGAACCGGTTGATTAATCATCACGTTTTCAACAACAGACGTCAAATAATCTACCTCACCTTCAAGAGCAGCATTGATAATATGCTTAATCGGCGTTTCAAATGAGGCTCGAGCCAAAACACTGGCTTTTTCACTAACCACACCATAGCGCGTAATTCCTTTAACATTCCCCGATGCACACATAATGTCCGCAACGAGCATAATATGACGAATATCAATATTTAATCCCTGTGCTTCCACGACTTTGTAAACTTCATTAATGATCGCTTGCCGCGCTCCTTCAATGCCAAGGACAGCATGAATTTCATGAATATCGTTGCTTAAAGTACGTGCACCATCAACTTCTTTCATCTGCAGAACATCTTTAAGATTTGTTCCGGAAGTCAATACCACGAACTCATCTCCACGCTTGACCGGAAGAACCTGACGAATTCCTTTAAGTCCTTTAATCATCACATTGCGAAGTTTTTCTTTGAGAAGATATAAACTCTTTAGCTCTTCAGGCTTGCCTTTGTGCAAAAACGAAATGTCTTTATCAGTATGAGATAACTCAAAACCTTTCGACTTAAGTTTAATTTGCTTAACAATTTCCTTAACCTCAAGATCAAAATCTTCCAGTAAAGAAGCATTAAAGCTCACTCGTAAAACTTGATCGAAAATGTTTAACGTATATTCTTCAACAATATCACTAAAAACAGTTTCTTTGAGACCAGCAGCAAAAGAGCGTACAAATTCAACTTTTTTATTGTGAGGCTCTTTAAAATAAATTTCCATCATCGGAGTTTTGATATCTTTACGTGCATCAAAGATTTCAATAATCCGTGGAAGTCCCGTCGTAACGTTCATTTCTGAAACCCCTGCAAAGTGAAAGGTGTTCAACGTCATCTGCGTACCAGGTTCACCAATACTCTCAGCACTCACTAACCCAACACATTCACCAGGACTTACTTTTGATTTGACATAAACGTCATGAACTCCAGCAAGAACTCTCTGGAGTTTCTCTTGAGAGATATCTGCCGGAACTTTTGATTGGATTTCTTGGAGCAAAGCTAGAGGAAACTCTTGTTCATATTGCGCATATAATTCTTCATGATCTTTTTTCATTGCACTTCCCCCTAGGATCGTTTTATTTCACCAACAACATTATGAATCACCGTCATGACATCAACAACACCATTTTGAGTTCGAGAAACATCAAGCCCATCCTCTCCATAAGAGAACTGAACTATTCTGCCACTAGCATCACGAACAGTACCATCATACTCAACTTTAAGATCCTGCATAGCATTAGATAACCGACGATATAAATAACCAGATTTAGGCGTACGCAAGGCCGTATCCATCAGTGCGTCACGACCAGTCATTGCGCCAAAGAAAAACTCAGAGGGAGTCAAACCACTCTTGAAACTATTGCGGATGAAACCATGAGCATTTGGACTAAGATCTTTTTTCTTGAAGTAAGGCAATGTTCGATCATGATAACCGTGTTCAATACGCTTTCCACGCAACGCTTGCTGACCAACAACTCCCGCCATTTGAGCAATGTTTAATGGGTTTCCTCGTGCACCACACTTAGCCATAACAACCGCAGTACTTTCTTTAACCTGCTTCATCGTCAAATCCCCGCTTTTGTTACGAGCTCTGTTTAACGCTTCCAGAATACGCAGCTCGACTGTTTCAGCAAGAGTACGGCCAGGAAGAGGTTCTAACTTTCCAGCTTGGAAATCATCAATAAGACTATATGCTTCGGCTTCGGCTTTAGCAATAGTCTGCTGGATTTCATCATACGTATTCTCTAACAAGTCCATATCGCCAATACCAATCGTGAACCCACGACGAGAAAGCACGGTAATACCTAGTTTTGACACTTTCCCCAAGAAATCGGAAGTAGATTTTGGACCATATTGCTCATACAAATTACGCAACATCAAACCGCTTTCTTGACCAAGGTTTGCTTTATCCATATAACCCGTTTTCAAAATACCATGAACGATCTTAACATCATTGCCACTCTTGTCTTTACCACTAAAGTTAAAGTTTTTTGGTAAAAGAACAGAAAAGACATCTTTTCCATCCAGTTTTTCTTTATCAGGAAGAGCGGAAAGATCATCAATACCACAATTGTACAATAAATCAACAGCTTCCTGTCGGCTAAGAACCAATTCTTTCGTTAACAAATAGTTCCCCGTAATCGCATCCTGAATACAACCAACCACACTTAATCCGTCACGCGGACTGATCAATTGAGTCTCAACCAACATGAGAATTTTTGCCTCAGCACGAGCTTCTTCCGTTTGAGGGATATGTAAGTTCATTTCGTCCCCATCAAAGTCCGCGTTGTAAGGATTACAAACAGCAGGGTTAAGACGGAACGTTTTTCCTGGAAGAACTTTAACGCTATGACACATCATACTCATTCTGTGAAGAGAAGGCTGCCTGTTAAAGAGAGCAATATCGCCGTTGATTAAGTGACGCTCAATAATATAGCCTGGAACTAATTCTTCCAAAATTTCTTTCTTTGTATCATCAGTAATAGCTTTACGACGACCGTCGGGCTTAATAATATAATTCGCACCAGGATATAATTTTGGACCACGCTGGACAAATTCTTTTAAATATTCTTTATTCCATTCCGTAATCCGTTCTGGAACAGTAAGTGTCATCGCGATTCTCTGAGGAACACCCACTTCATTCAACTCAATCATCGGATCAGGACTTATAACGGTACGAGCGGAAAAATCAGTACGCTTCCCGGCAAGATTGTGACGAATACGTCCTTCTTTACTGCTTACCCGTGTTGCCAACGTCTTAAGCACTTGACCGCCGCGATGACGGGCAGGAGGAAGTTGAGGCACTTCATTGTCAAAGAAAGTTGTAACGTGATACTGGAGTAAATCCCATAAATCTTCGATGATTACCTCTGGCGCACCAGCATTAATATTTTCAAATAAACGTTGATTAATTCTCACGATGTCTCCTAATTTATGAGTAAGATCATCTTCACTACGCTCACCAGACTCCAATGTAATACTCGGACGCATCGTAACGGGAGGAATCTGCATCACCGTAAGAATCATCCATTCTGGACGAAACTCGCCCGGTCGAAATCCAAAAATAGATAATTCATCATCACTTATTTTTTCGAGACGAGCACGAACTTCAATAGGAGAAAGACGAGTTTCTCCCTCGTAAAAGTTATATGGCTTTTCAAGCTTAATTTTTTCTTGTTTGGCTTCACAATGAGGACATTTATCCTTGGCAAGATATTTCTTGATAATCTCTTTAATTTTACGTCTGCCAGCTTCAAAACCTTGCTCAACACGAACTTCATCTAAAACAGATATTTGCTTTTTCAAATGCTGAGTGGGAATCATGACTTGATTACAGCCACGGCACGTTGCTTTTAATAAATCATAAATCGTTTTAACAAATTTAATGTGAACAACAGGGCGAGCTAACTCAATGTACCCAAAGTGGCCTAAACTTTCTTTCAACTTTAAACCATCTGTTTTACAGACTAGACCAGGATCAACAACACCTAAGCGTGTATCCATCAAGCCGCCATCAACAGGATATCCTTCACGGTCATATAATTCCGGCGTTACAATTTTGCCCGCCGACATATCCTGAATCATTTTAGGAGATAATACACCGAAACTGATTGCTTTAATTTTTTTGTAAACGATTGCTTTTTCCATGATTGATCAACCTTTAAAATTTGTCTTCCAAGAGAAGCTTGGGATAAACACCCAGAGACAATAATTCGTCTAAGAGCAACTTAAATCCATAACTTATCTCAACATATGATATTTCCGTGTCATCACCATAAATAGGTGAGACGGGAGCACGCTTGCGCGCATCGTAATACCCCAATAAACCAGATTTAAGACAGATCGGAACAACAACTTTATCCGACCCGAAACGTTCGTTTAAGAGCAACGAAGCTCCATGAGCGATAAACGTATCTTTTTCCATCTCACCTAAACGTAGACCTCCTTCTTTGGCCTTACCTTCCGTTGGCTGACGTGTAAGCAGCTGGATTGGACCACGTGCACGAGATTGAATCTTGTTTGCAACCATGTGGCGCAGACGAAGGTAATACATATTTCCAACATAAATGAGAGACAACATCTTTTTACCAGTTCGTCCATCATAGAACACTTCTAAGCCATCTTCCCTGAATCCTAATTCCAGTAATTCACGGCGCAAGTCAACTTCTTTTTCCGCTTCAAACAACGTACCATCAACAAAACGGCCGCCAAGTGCACCCACTTTACCGCCAACTAACTCCAGCAAGTGAGAGATAGTCATCCGTGAGCTGATACCATGAGGTGTAAAGATAAGATCAGGAGCAACTCCGGACGCTGAGAAAGGAAGATCTTCTTGAGGGATTAAAATCCCCGTAACGCCTTTCTGTCCGTGACGAGAAGTAAATTTGTCACCAATCTCTGGAATGCGCTCTTCACGCAAGCGAACTTGGACAAGTTTATTTCCTTCTTCATTTTCAGTAATAACCACAAAATCAGCAACGCCTTGCTCTCCATGCCGTAAGGCAAGAGAACTTTCCCGACGAGTTGTCGCAGAGAGATTATACTCCTCAACACTGCTTAAGAAACGAGGAGGGCTTGTTCTACCGATAACAACATCCCCTTCACCAACTTTTGCTTCGGGATAAACAATACCATCCGCTTCCAAGAAACGATATTCTTGTTCCGTGCGATACCCCTTCACCTCTTTATCCGGAACACCTACTTGATCGATTAAACCACCAGAATAACGTAACTCCTCTGCTGAAACAGGACGGAAATAAGTACTGCGTGCTAAACCACGCTGAACAGAAGACTGATTCAGAATAACTCCATCTTCCATATTGTAACCATCATAACACATAATCGCCACAATCATATTTTGTCCTGAAGGGTGATCCTCGTATCCCGTAACATCATGAATCTTTGTTTTAACGATCGGCATTTGAGGATAATGTAAAATATTTGCATCCATATCCATCCGTAAATGATAGTTTGCAGCATAAAATCCTAATGACTGCTTCTGGTTCTTGCTTCCAATAATCAAACGGGAGGATTGATTGTAATTTCCAAAAGGAACGAGCGATGTTGCTAAACCGCAAATGGAACCAGGAGTTATTTCCATATGAGTATGATCAGAAGTAAGCTCCTCTTCTGAAAAAGCGACAAGGGCATTTTCCTCTTCTGCAGTATCTAAGTATTCGATAATTCCTTGACGCACCAAATCAAACCAAGTGATTTCACCATCAGTCAACTGACGAAGATGTTTTTCCGTAAGAAGCATTTTACCATCTCGAATAACAATAAGAGGACGTTGCGCACGACCTTCATCACTAAGGACATGAACTTCATCCGCTTTCTCATCATAATAGACATTAACACTTTCGGAAAAATCTCCTTTTCGGCGAACATCTTTAACATTATCAACAAAGGAAAGAGCACTATCTACCGTTCCGACAAATTTTGAATTAAGATAGACATCGACCATATTCTTGCACCTACGCTTTCAAGCCAATAATTTTGAGTTTCTCTAACACCTTTTCCGCATCGACAGTTTGTGAAATCGAACATAACATCGCCAAATCCTTACGCAAACCGATGTTCGTTCCCTCAGGAGTTTCAATTGGACACAATCGTCCTAAATGTGTACAGTGAAGCGCACGAGCCTCAAAGTTTTCCTGCGAACTGGAGAGAGGACTGATTACTTTCTGTAAATGTGAAATCATCGCCAGAAAATTGTTACGATCCATTCTTTGCGATACACCTTGACGTCCGCCAACCCATTCTCCCGTCGCCATAGACGAGTAAATCCGTGAAGTCAACAACTTATCTCGAATAATGACGCGAATCGAAGGAAGCTTACCTCGCTTAATAATACGCTGGAAGTTATATAAAATATCACTCACCAACACTTTAAAATTAACCCGGAAAAGATCAATGAGCAAATCGCCGCTCATCCGCAGACGTTTATTCATATAATGATCTTTGTC
>DUGB01000018.1 GCA_013331555.1 Candidatus Woesearchaeota archaeon | reverse complement strand
CCTCCAGCAGGATCAACTGGAGTTCAAACCAAAGTTTAAACCAATTGATTCTGCATATTACTTCGAATTTAGAAGCACTTTCGCAATTTAGAATTTTGCGAGGAGACACACATTCCAGAAATCATAGATTTCTGTCTGTCCAAATCTTTGAAAATTTGAACATGCTATTTACTCGTCCAGTACTTGAAGCATGAGTCAAACTTAGAAATATCTAAGTTTCCATAATTTGCATCCCAATCACAGAGAACGATTGCCCCGTGGTTTTGGGTGAAGGATATATTGTGGTGCTCCTCTTTATAAATCTTCCGCCAGCTATCGCAGATATTTCAAGGGAAAACCAAGTTACAGGTGTTTTGATTTGTTGCTGAGCCAGACATCTTCTTTTTGGTAAGGATATAAATCCTTCTACTCTATTTTTTATTATGGAAATTCTTATAATCGGAGGCTCGCGTTTTTTGGGCCCTCTTTTGATTGAGCAACTACTAAATGATGGGCATAACCTAGTAGTCTATAATCGGGGAACAATACGATCCGAATACGGGGAAAACGTGCAATTCATCAAAGGCGACAGAAACGATGGTTTTAGAATTGACGAACATTTTGATGTTGTTATTGATACCTGTGCATATACGAGTCTTCATACTCAAAAAGCAATAGACGATCTAGATTTTGATTTTTTTCTACACATCGGAACCGTGGCATCTTACAAAAAAACAGAAATTTTTCCGCTTTCTGAATCCTCGAAATTGGGTGAATGGCCACTGTGGGGGGCGTATAATAAAGGAAAGGTAGATTGTGAGAAAGTTCTGGAAAACAGTGGAATCAAATATGCCAGTTTAAGGCCTGTTTATATTCTTGGTCCAGGTAACTATGTGGATCGGGAGCATTTTATTTATTCACATATCGACAAGAGTCTGCCACTTAAATTGCCCGGCAATGGTGAAGCATTAATCCAATTCGTATTTTGCAAAGATGTAGTCAATTCAATAGTTTCAATAGCGCAAAATAAGTTCGTTGGGGCATTTAACTGTGCAGGAGACGAGGCTATTACATTGAAAGGTCTCGTCGAAGCGATGGGGGAAATTGTCGACAAAACTCCGAATCTGGTTTTCAATCCAGAAACAGATGGAGAACGATTTGATGAGAANNGAATTTCCTTTTGCAAATGAGAATATGATCTGCAGCAATGAAAAAATTAAAAAACTGGGAATTAAGTTTACTCCTTTGATTACAGGGCTGGAAACGGATTATCTGAACCATTACAAAAAATCCTTACAACTCTCTGACAGATAAAGTTTGTGGAATTAACAACCTTTTTAAATTCTCTTGACAAAATAACTCAAATACAATATGTAGAGTCTGTTCTAATTTCTTAGAAAAAGACCTATGACTTGAAAAAGGAGGTAAGAATATGCCATCATATGTAGATGTAGAAACACCGAAGGAACTAGTTCCGAAGATTTTGGAAGCTTTGTCTGCCGCAAAAGAAGGCGGAAAGATAAAGAAGGGTGTAAACGAAACAACCAAAGCAATTGAAAGAAAAACCGCAAAGTTGGTTGTTGTAGCAGAAGATGTTACTCCGGAAGAAGTAGTCATTCACATTCCAATGCTTTGCAGGGAAGCTGGTATATCCTGTGCATTTGTTCCAACAAAGAAAGAGCTTGGTGCGGCAGTCGGCATTCCGGTCGGAACTTCATCTATTGCGATAGAGGATTCCGGTGCAGCCGCTGAGTCTGTTCAGGATCTTTTGAAGAAATTGCCAAAGCCTGCAGCAAAGGCAAAGTAAATTAAATTAACGTGATTTTTATCCGCTTGAACGGTGTTCCGTTCAAGTCNNCTTGATGGACCGGATGCAGGACGTGTTGTTCTTCGAAATGTCAAAGGTCCTGTAAAAGAAGGAATGATTATTGTTCTTCTGGACTCAGAGCGTGAAGCAAAGGAGATCCGAGCGAGGTAATTCGTTCTTTATTATTGGTGTTGTTATGGTTAACTGTTCGTTTTGCGATGATGTCGTGCGAAAAGGCACCGGTGTCATGTACATTAAAAAAGATGGAACTTTATTTTATTTTTGTAAAACCAAATGCAGGAGAAATACACTTAAGCTAAAGCGTGAAGGCCGAAGACAGAAATGGACCAATCGTGCTCGTGCTGCAAAGGCAAAGAAATAGAGCTAGGCGAAGAACTAAAAGCGGAAAATATCTGCGAAGTGATATGATGGCAACAACCGAGAGAACACTTGTTTTGTTAAAGCCGGATGCAGTCCAGAGAGGACTCTGTGGTGAGATTGTCAGCAGATTTGAAAACAAGGGGCTGAAAATCGTTGGAATGAAAATGATTCAGATTACTTCCGCGCTTTCAAAAGAGCATTATGCGCATCTTGTTTCAAAACCATTTTATCCAGACCTAGAGCGATTCATAACTTCTGCTCCAGTGGTTGCAATGGTTCTTGAAGGAAAGGAGGCCGTTGAAGTCGTTCGCACAATGTGCGGTCCAACAAATGCAACAAAGGCTCCGGCGGGAACAATCCGGGGAGATCTTTCAAACAGTACGTCACGCAATGTTATTCATGCTTCGGACAGCAAGGAAACCGCTGCAAAGGAAGTTCCGCGTTTTTTCAAGGATTCGGAATTAATGAAATACGATTTGAGTAAGGAATGGCTGTATGCGGGAGACGAGTAAAATAAAAGTTCGCATCTCCTTATTTCTATATTATATCCAATTCCATAAATCCTTCTTCACCTAAAAACATACGTGGTGTAAGGTCCATTGGACTATAATAAATTCCAAATGGTCTAAGAAGTTTTTGTAAAAGACGCGTAAGTGACCTCGGGAAGTCAAAGAGGCCTGTTTGATGTTTGCTCCAATCAGTGCTAAGGTGTGCTGAAGTAATCAAATCAAATTTACCTCCAGTGCGTCTTAATATCATTTCAACAGTTTCAGGAAAACTAAGATTACAACATAGGTGATTTCTTGTTTCTGCTTCCTTTGCACTTTGGTTATGATCTTCTGGACGAACATACCATTCGAGTTTATCGGCACTTAAAACATCTGCAGTATAAACTTCAGCTCCCATAGTACGAAGTACTCTCGCAAACACAGGTATAAATCCGCATCCCAAATCTAAGGTTTTTATTCCTTCAAATACTCTTCTTTTTATTAATCCATCAACCGCCTCTCCTATTTCCTGGTGGGTATGGGTGGTTCCGAGCAATTTTATTAATTTGTTTACTGTGGAGTGGAAATTTGCAGCCAGAACAAATAGTATCTGTTCCTTGGCAAGAGGCGTATTATGGCAGACACCTGCACCAATGCATCCAAAACCAGCCGCAGGAGTATTCAGGTGGGGGATTCCACCATCTGGTTTATCGAGTCCTATTCGCAAGAGTATTAATCTTCTAGCAACTACTTGTAATTCTCTGGAAATGTGCTCTCTTGATCTTTCTTTCATTCGCAACATGATTATTCTTCCGTTGCAAAAGTATTAAGAACCTGTATTTTACTTTACGAACAACTACCCGATTCTCACAAAGCTTTTCAATGCCTCTAGGAATTTTGCCCCGTGTTGGACTTTTACTACTTTTTCCAGCGCTATAAGTTCGCTCAAAAGCGGAAGCTCGGTTATTACTGGGAAAAGTTTTAGGAACCTGAATCCTATCAATGCAAACGATATTGGCAATACGGAAAAAATCAAAATCATATTCCTTTTCACGAATTTCTTTTTATCACGTGAATCCTTGAATCTCATTGCAACATCTGAAAATAATACCAGCGTTACCGGGACATCTATTGCATCGATCATTGGCTGCAGGTTGTTCGCATTGACAAAGTCCATATAGAATACGTCAAGGATTATAGTAACTATCATTACTACAAGTGCGAGAACTACAAGCTGCCCCCATCTTCTTGTTTTGTATATCTTTGGCTGCGCAGTTTTAGCCTTAGGTTTAGCCCCAGATTTGCGGCTTCCGCTTCTTTTTTTGGTTTTTTTACCAGTTTTCATATGCTGTCGCCTATAAACTTATGATGGGTAAATATTTATAAAGAATGTACCAAACTCTACTTTGATTTATATGATCCTTCCAAAACACCATATTGTCGAATCGGCATTAGTAAGTGATACTCTTCACGAGAGCCAGTTCCAGCCATGCGGGGTTGATATGACGCTTAAGGCTGCATTCCAATTCTCCGGAAGCGGAAAGATTGATTTTGACAACAAGGAACGAAAGATTAGCGAAGTTGCCCCGCTCGAGTTTGTTAATGAAGAAATAAATCTCCCGCACGGAGCTTATAAGGTTATTTTCAATGAATATGTGAAAATCCCGAAAGATGCTGCAGCATTCTGTTTTCCGCGTTCTTCTCTTCTTCGCTGTGGTGCAACCCTCGAATGCGCGGTTTGGGATCCTGGTTATGAAGGAAGGAGTGAGGCGCTTCTTGTTGTAAGAAATCCACACGGTGTCGTGTTTAAGAGGAATGCAAAAATAGGGCAAATGGTTTTTATGAAACTTGTAGATGAGGCAAAGCAGTTATATAACGGAGTATATAAGGGGGAGAATAAGTAGGAGAGGTTCCCACATCTATTTATAAATACTACGACACTTAAATTTATTTCTGGTGTTATCATTATGACTGTATTACGTCATCAAGAAAAAAATGCCTTTCGACCGGGGCAGGTAGACAGGGTTTTGAGACTGGCGGGTCTGATTCCATGTGATCGCAGGATGCTTGGGGGCACTCTTTTAGAAATTGGGGCGTTAATGCAACATCCACGTTTCGATACTCATTTTTCAGCGGAANNCTCGAAAGAGAGCTTAGGCTAGTGGGACAAGAAAAAAAAGTAGCTATCAAACGTGAGGCAGATGCTCTGGTCAAACGAACAGCTAGAATTGGGCGTGTTCTTGGAGCAGTCTTAATTGGAGTTTCGATTCCCGTTGTGTTTGGTGAAATTGCTTTACTAGGTATAGTAATAGATGTCCACACATGGCAATTTTTTTCGGCCCTTGGAATTTCTGGAGCCGGTTTGTTAGTGGCTGTCGTCTTACTCGGGCGAATTATGAATGGTATCGAGGATTGTGCCCACCGACTACGGAACGAGATAGATAAACATTTGAAATCCGAA
>DUGB01000012.1 GCA_013331555.1 Candidatus Woesearchaeota archaeon | reverse complement strand
CAAGGGAGTGGTATTTTCTCAATGAGTCAGAAAGATGGGTCGTTTATTGTGAACGTTTTCAAGGGTAAAACACAAATTACTACATTAATAGCAAAAGATTCCAGTACAGGATTATTTGGGTATTATAGGAAAAAAGAGAAGAAACAAAAGAAAACCGCCGGCAAGATGCGGAAAAAAGAAAATGTTGCAAAGAAAAAAAGTATACCTAAAAAAGTAAATACGAGCGGAAAGAAGAAAAAAATGGGAAATAAGGAAAAAGATGACAAACCAGTAGTACAAAAAGCAAAAAAAGTAAAAAAAATCTAATTATTTTAATGTTTCTTTTTGGAAGAACTGCGTGCCACCGCTCGCTCGATAACGCCTTCTTCTTGAAGAACTTTTGAAGTCATCTTCTGAATATTCATTTCCATAGATGCAACTCTTCTTTCAAGAAGAATCAGCACACGCAAGGAATAGACAATTGCGGCAAGCGTTCCAATAATTACTGCTAAAATAACTTCGGCTAATTCGAGACCGGGCATAAATACACCTCTTTTGAACTTTTCTTTTTTTATCGTTTGAGGATATATAAAGATTGCGTTCTTGAAACAAGTTTTGGCAACAAACATTTATAAATTATGTTAAAGGGAGGGGGTTTATGGAAGAGTATGAACGCTTGCTGGTAAAGGCGCAGCAGGAACTGCCGGAAACGATTAGTGGATCGGAACGATTTGTCATTGAAAAGATTAAAGGTCATCTAGAAGGAAATAAAACAGTCTTGGTTAATTTGAAGAAAATTGCGAAAGATTTGGGAAGAGAAGAAGCCCACTTGTTGAAATATTTGCTCAGGGAGTTGGCAACGCCAGGAAAAGTTGAAGGAGAAAGGGTTATTTTCGGTACAAAAATTGCTGCTTCAATTATTAATAAAAAAATTAAGAAGTACGCAAGTGAATTTGTGTATTGCGCGGAGTGTAGCAAGCCCGATACAAAACTTTTTGAGGAAAAAGGTGGAATGTATCTAAAATGTTCTGCCTGCGGAGCAAAAAAGCCGGTGAAAGCAATTTAACATGGATTTTGTTGTTTCTTTTAAGAAAATGCCGCAAGGACATCTTGTCGTTGTGACAGACAATGACATTCTTGGTAAAGTATATCGTGAGAAAGAGGTAATCTTAGATTTGTCTTCTCCTTTTTACAAAGGAGAAGTTATGACTCTTGAAAAAATGAAAGTGGTACTAACAAGTGCATATATTGTCCACCTCACTGGTAAAAAAGCTGTACAAACAGGAATTGAGTTGCGGCTCATAGAACCAGCGAGCGTATTGTTAGTAGAAGGCATCCCGCATGCGTAAGCATGTTTAGGTTGATGGCTGTTCGAGAAAAGTTCCTAAACCAACTTGTTTTTCTTTTTCTTTGCCGAAAAGGACATCAACATTAGTTTTGAGGATATTCAATGTTTGTTTTAGATAAGGAGAAAAATCATATTTTTCAGCTAGTTTAAGTGAGGGGTAAAGATATTTTACTACCGAACCTTCGGTAATTGTGAATCCAAGCTTGCCCCCACAAGCAACACATTGGGAAGTTAGAGGAGGACGACGATATTTTTCATTGCACTTAAGACAGCGAAACTGCTGCATGGAGAACTTCTTTAAGTTCCCTTTAATGTCACGAAGAAAGTGTTTCTGAATGACAAGTTTGGCGACATCATCCATATCGACTGCACGAACTTTATTGGCAATTTCCATCTGACCAAAGAGCTTCTCTTCCATGGAAGGAAGGATTTTATACGCAGAACATAATATTCCTTTATTGAGATTGTCTGTAGAATGAGTAAACCCCATTTTTTCGTACTGGAGAGAAGTTCCTAACCGGTCGCGGAGCTGCTCAATTTTTTTCTTTTCTGTACCAAAACGAACTTCGCCTGGAGCTTTGAGTTCAAGGGCGGCTTCATAAAGTTCCAATGGATATTTCCATGCAACGTCCATCTCTAACACTTGATCATCGACTTCAGCGGGGTTAATTGTCGTTGTTAGAACAAGCGGGGCATCCATGGTCTTGGCACCGCGACGCTCGGGAAGGTAACGACGAGAAAAGTTGAGAAGAGCATCCATGAGCATCATGACGCAGGCTTCGTCGCCATCACAATCACGACGCATGCCAGCATGAAACATGGGGTGAGCAAAAAGACCTTGGGTTTCGGAAAAACCTATTATTCTACCGATGAGGCCGGCAGAGATGTGTGGGGCTAATCCTACAACCAAATGACCAATAAGATCTTCTTCTTTTTTGAGATTATAAAAAGAAGACACTTTATACAATTTGGTAAGTTCGTCATCGACAAAGTGAGCAACACGGGAAAGAACTTGGGGGCCCGATTCTTCAAGAGAATCAAACCCCGGCAGAATGATATCTTGAGGCAGGAGTTCGAGAATTTGATCTTCATTTTCAAGCCCGAGACCTTTGATATCAAAGAGATATCCTAATTTGCGAAGTTTGGAAACGGATGTTTTAATCTCTTTGGGTTTAAAATGAGTGATGGGGAGTTCAGTACAATCGTAGCGCGTCGTTCCATCTTTGTTGACATAAATGTTGTGTTTTGCGCGCAGTATCCCTTTGGCGAGGTGTTCCACAATATGGTCTTTGTTAGACGTTCCACGAATGCCTTTAATCAGGTCAGCATGAATTGCTTCTCCAAGCAACGCCATGGCGCTTTCAAAATAGTGTTTAATATCAATCTCTTTTCGCTTGTAGGGGACCCCTTTCCCGTGCCGACATGTTTCGGAGGTGAGAATGCCGCACGTACGGCAGGAATAGCGTGGAGTGGTTTTATGGTTGCATTTTTCACACAGATGATAAATTGTTTCTTGATTACAATGGGAACAATAGAAGAGAGGGAAGGTGCTTTCTATTTTTCCGGCATCGATTGTGGATTGAAAGCTACGAAGACGGTCTCCTTCTTCGCCTACGGGAAACATTACTTGTGGTGAGCCGGTCATCAAACGCATTTTAGATTTCTCGGGACGCCCCATTCTGGCTCCAATAAACGTTCCGGCCTTATCACGAATAGGAAATGGAGCCACAGAATTTACGTAATCTAAACCCGTTTTGTTAATAAAAAGCGAATGATCAAAGGAGATGGCAAGAAGGGACTTCTGGTCTTTGATTCCAAGGCTTGCGGCTAACGCCTGAGCTTCTTCTTGTTCGATGACAACACTTTCCTTATTAATGACAGCGTGGGAAATGCCAAGCTCGTCCAGAGTTCTTTTTCCCTCTTGGTGGTTTTTTTCAGAGAAAAGAGGGAGAATTATTTTACTTATTTGGTTGGACAGGTTTGTTTTTATCTTGCCTTCTTTTAACCATTGGAAAAAATAAGTTAGTTGATTTCCATCAATCAATTTCCAATAAAAAGTGTGTTTGGGGTGGAGAGGAATCTTGAGTTTAATGGAAATGGCAATTGCTTCTTCAGCAGAGGGAGGCGTTACAAAAGGGTCGTTAACCCATTCTTGAAGACACTCGGGGGTGATGTTAGTTTTTTCTGAAGCAGAAAAATATTGGTCTTTATCTGAGGAGGAAAGGATTGCTTTCTCGAGCTCCTGACACCACCATTCGGAACAGTACCCAACCGGCACAAGAGAATGACCGCTTTCTGCAAAGTCACCATAATTGAACATAAGGTCACCCAAAAAAATAATTTCCTCGATGCTAGAAAAAACACGTTTGGCTTCATCTTCTTTGTCAAGTTGAAGGACAGAACCATCGTTGAGACGAACTATTGGGCCTTCGAGAGTGTCACAAACAGTGACTGAGGCTGCTTTCCGGGGGCGTTCGACTTTGAGCTGGGTGCCAATGGCAATATATTTATGGAGAACAATAAGCGTCGCGGGATGGACGCCAACAGAGTATATTCCTGTAGTTCTGCTGCGGCCATAGCGTAATCGAAAACCACCCACTGCCAAAGGGTGGGTAAGAATGGGACGGCCGGCGACTAAATCCATAATGAAAGTGTCATTTGCTTTGACTGTTTTTACTTCTGGTGCGGTATTTGATCCTTCTTTGACATTATGAGCGGAGTGGATCTTCTCTTTAAGCTTGAGAAAATCACTTAACCAATCCCATTCAAGATCAAAGTTCTTACCCCATTTGGAAACGTTTTTCCATAATTTTGGGGCTTTCTGGCAAAGACCTTCGGCCAAAACTAAAGCCACTCCTCCTCGAATGAAGTTTGTTTCGATGCGAGGCTGATCTTTGTAGTTGGAAACTTCCGTTTTTTCGGTGGGATCCCCGTCGACTTCGACGGGAAGGTGGCCAACCAGAAATTTTAGTTCCTCTTCAGAAGGGTGGTATTGTAAGTTACTTACACGTTCATGGTAATCTTCAACTTCAGCAAAGTAACGATTGATTTCTGCTTCTTGGGGATCGTAAGGAGCATAGCCGAGTTTAATACGAACATAGTCGGCAAGAATCACAGACGTGGAGGCAGCGGTCCCGCCGGCTGCACGGATAGGTCCCGCATATTGGAGAGCAAAATATTCTTTGCCGTCTTTTCTTTNNATGCCTACATTGAAGGTTTGAGGTGCAACAACAGAAACAAGACCAACAACCCTTTCGGCCATGTTTTGGGCGATGGGAATTTCGACAACTTCTTCTGGATCATAACCTTTTGATCTAGCAAGAGAGGCAAGCTCATAACTACGTTGAATTTCTTTGTTGAGAGAGACAAAATATGCTTCCATCGAAAGAGATATTTTTTTATTGGGTGGGGCCATTGTAAAATTACATGAAACGGAGAATTTTGACTTCTCTAGTTTTGAGATTGACAATTGGAACGCGGGCAGGTTCGGGTTCGTGACC
>DUGB01000015.1 GCA_013331555.1 Candidatus Woesearchaeota archaeon | reverse complement strand
CGCCCTTCGGGCGAGCAAGGAAAATTATTTATAGTGTCCTTTCCCCGCCCACCCGTGCGCGGACACAGTAACTCCCCCATATTTTATCCTCTGGCCGTTAAAAGTCCTGAGGCATAAAGAACTCTGCGAGTTTTAGGGTCTATATCTCTTACTAAATCATCATAATTAGAATTATATTTCGTCCAATTAAATTTACCTTTACCCCGTTCACCTTCTGTAGCTTGACTTATCGCTCCTGAAAATCTTTCTGTTAGGGTATGGTCTACCATGTTGGAGTGTGCTCCAACAGGCACCCCTAGTTCTTCTCCTAAAGCACCTGTTTCGGCAGTTACTGTCCAACTATCATCCCAAGCCCACATTCCACCAGGTTTGACTGTAAAACCTCTTGCTCTAATTGTTTCTCTTACCGTTAATTCATTTATTTCAGAAAACATTGTCGACCTAATTCTGTCAGTAAGAGTCTTTGCAAAGGTAGTAATAGCCCCATCCTTATCAGTAACTTCTGGTTTTAGTCCTGATGTTGCTCCTGACTGTTCAATTAAATTTTTAAGTCTCGTCTCAATATTTGATTCTGGTTGACCTTCAATCTCTGCTGTCAACAAACTTAGAAGCGCAGGTTGATGACCATAACTATTACTATCGTGGTAAAGGAATTGATTTAGAGCTTGTTGAGTAGTACTAAAATCCCACTGTTCCGCTAATTCCATAGCAGAGCCATAAGGATGTAAGGCTCCGCTTAACGCTTCATCTATACTTCTTGAAAAATCATCTTGATAACCATTTTGTCTAGAATATTTAGCTAAATTAATTAAGTCCTGTCTATCTAAACCAGCTGATTTAAACTTTACTACATTTCCTTCTTGTTGATACAATCCTTGTACTTCAGCACCACCGGGAGCTACAAGAGTTCCGTTAGAAAAAACCAATGGTTCACCGGGATTTGTCGCCCAATAGGTATCAATAGTATTTAAAACTGTCGGTACCCCATTTGCTTCCATCATTTTCTCAAACGGAGAAATAACCACATATCCAGCATCTCCCCAAGAACCATACATATGACCAGCAACTTTATGATTTAACGCTGTATGGACTGTATTTCTTAATACCTTTCCTTTAGTTGCATCAAAAGTAGTTGGAATTAAAAAGCCCCCATCTTCTGTTGCTTCCGGCTTATACCTTGTAGCATGAACGACACACAATTCTTGCGGTTTTAATGGTTCATCATCTATTTTTCTTCGTTCACGATGGGCTTGTTTACTCGTCTCATACTCTCTAAGTGACTCGACATTCTCTGCGACAGCAGTTTGTGCTTGACCATCACCAAGTAAAGATAGCAAAACCACAGCTTCAGCTTGGTTTTCTGGTCTACCACCATACCTAATTGAATCACCGTAATTAGAAGCAACTAAAGCATCTAATAAAGTTAGTGCTCTTGGACTATAAATTCCCTTTGCTAATTCTTCACGAAGTTGTGGTAAGGAACTGTCTTTACTTCCTAATTGCATGGCCAATTCAACGGTTCCTAGGAGTGTTTTGTTGGCAACAAAATGTTGCGGAGAACCTTCCTGTGTTTGAGTCTGCTTTAATTGTTCTTGATATTTCTGATAATCTTCTGCTTCAGCCCAGTTTGGAGCTTCTCCTAATAAAGTAGTTCTTGAACTTGTTAATGTTTGATAAGTTGGCAGTTCTTCTCGACCTTTAAAAGAAAAAGTAACACCGTTAATTGTATATACACTTCGTTCAAAACCAGCATCATCTTTTTCAGTTCTAGGTTGTAATTTTTCCTTAACTAATTCTGCTTCATTTACGTATTGTCGCTCGGCCCTATCAGCAACTTTAGCAAATAATTCATCATTGTCTGGCAATACTGCAATATCACCAAATAGAACTTTCCTTCCTTCAATTATTTCTTCAACCCTAGCAGTTCTTTCTGCTTTTAATTGTTCTGCACGTTTTCCGGTTAAAACATCTCTTAATTGTTCATAAGTTGCTCTATCGGTTGGCATTTCTCCATTAGAAAATGGCACCCAAATACCACCACTTGTGTAGCCAACTTTTCTTATTGCTTCATAATTTTCATCAGTGGATGCACCAAGCCACATTCTTCCTTGTTCGTCTACAAAAGCCATTCTCCCGTTATTGCTATCGTAAGTTCCCACTTGTTCAACCCTTCGTATCGCCATGTTATAACCATCTGTATTTGTGTCTATTGCCCCAGTTTCGTTTCCCCCGTGTCTATATTCAATACCATCAACCGTCATAAATAGACCCCCTTCAACGGGTTTAATTCCTTTTCTTTCAGCTGTCTCACTAAAGACACGAAGGTGCCGCTCGATATTTGTTTTTTTGTTAATCTCTCTCCCTTTTTCCCTAAGTTCTGTGTATTGCTTTCTTAATTCTGGGTCTGTTGGTACTTCTCCGTTGGAAAAGGGAACCCAAATACCACCACGTCTGTATCCCGCCTGTTCTAATGCCTGAAAATTTGCATCCGTTGAGTGTCCAGCATGCATCATGCCTTTTTCATCAACAAAAGCTAGCGTGCCATTGTTGGAATCATAAGTTCCGACTTGATTTAATCTGGTTGGAAAAGTTTGTTCGTCTGTATTAGAAGCAAATTGACGCTTTTCATCACCCCACTGAATATATTCAACACCATCAGTTGCCATCCATTCGCCACCCTGCACAGGTTTAATTTTTAGTTCTTGTGCTTTGGATTGGTATTGTTCGACAAGTGGATTAACAGGCTGAACTTTTTCTGGAGGAGTGGCAACAACTGGTGGTTTTATTGCTTCTGGTGGTGTTGCTCCTGGTATTGGTTCACCTGTATCCATAGTTTTATTCTCCTTTATTTCTTAACAGCTTAATTTTGTATAGATTCTCAATAAAATCTGTCCCGGCATATCCAGCAAGAAATGAAATCTGCCATTCTGTATCTGCTAAGACTCCAGCTGCTCCACCAACAATCCCAGAAATTAAAATTGTAACAACAAAATATGTAGGTTTAAAATGATCGGCCTTATCTATGGTTTTGTTTTTAACAAAACCAACTAAACCTCTTATAATTCCACCAAGAAACCCGGATAAAATATAGATCAAGTATTTTTCCATAACTCTTAATCTATTATACATTTTTTCAGAAATTTTGGGTAGATCAATCGCTATTGTTTTTATTATGAAAAATTTGTATATTGTAATTGGAGTTAGCTTTTACCGGTTGCTATTTTTAGTGGCCTATTCGGATAGCTTGAGCAATCGGGCTAACTCCACCGGATAGGCCACTTGAAGTTTAATAATGTTC
>DUGB01000137.1 GCA_013331555.1 Candidatus Woesearchaeota archaeon | reverse complement strand
TTAATTAGATTTTCTACAGAGCCTATTAACTTGGTTATAAGTCTCTCTATAAACTCCAATCTAAACTCATTAACTCTACGCTTTCACACTAAATCCTTTTCTTTCTTCTATTTCTCGTTGTGCTTTCGCATACGCACGTTGAGCAACACTCAACTTCTCTCTTCGTGCGGCATGCTCTGTCTCTTGCAACACAAGATCAAGCATTGTGGTAATATGTCGTGCTAAAACATCAAGCTTTTCTGCACGAAGCGGAAGGGTTGGCAGAACGGCTTCTCTCGATTTTCCTTGAGCACCATTGAGAGCTACTAAAAACTCATTTAATTGCAACTCAAAAGAATGCACCTGTTCCGGTAAACCTTTGATCTGATCTTGGATAGTTTTTAACTCTCTGTTCGTTGCTGAACTCCATCCAGCATACTCCTCCGTTCCAATCTTTCTCTTAAAAATACTCATTATTTTATTTGATTCTTATTATCTATATATATTTTAGTAAACGACATAAGTAAAATACACTCTTTTGGTGTCGTTTACTATATAGTGAGTGACAGTTTATGATTTATGTATATCACTCACTATTTCCTCGATACGTATTTAAACCTCTTCTCTGTTTCAAACCTATGCTCGCTGCCCGCACGCCTACACAGTATGCCGAAAAAGTCAAGCAGTTTATCTTAAAAAAGAAAGTAATTAATTCAAATTATAAAGTCATTCGTGAAATGGACTTTCTCTTTTTCCCGCTTACTAAAAAAATTACTATTCCTCACGCTGTTGTTGTTAACACAAAATTTTCATTTCCTCTTCGCAACAAAGTTCCGACCATTGATGAACTGCTCAAAACAAAACTAACTCCGCATCAATTTTCTCTTCTTCCCCGCTCTCAGGAAATCATCGGCACTATTCTCATCCTTGAAATTCCTCCTGAACTCCATCCCCAAGAAAAAATGATCGCCGAGGCCTATCTCCAATCTCATCCTCATGTTACAACTGTTGTCAAGAAAAGCGACATTCACGGTGGCATTTTCCGTACAAGGAAAGTTAAAATCATTGCCGGGAAGCGTTCCAAAGAAACCGTTCACATGGAAAGCGGCGTCAAAATGAAGCTCCATCTGGAAAAAACGTATTTCTCTGCCCGTTCCAGTAATGAACGCTTGCGGATTGCCCGCCAAGTCAAACCAAACGAACTTATTTTAGTCATGTTTTCTGGCATTGCCCCTTATCCTCTTGTTCTTGCCAAACACTCTCCTGCTCAGAAGATCTATGGGGTAGAGTTTAATCCTTTAGCGCATCAGTATGCTTTAGAAAATGTTATTCTCAATAATCTTGATCCAAAAATAATCATCTACCGCGGCGATGTCCGCATCGTTCTTCCTAAAATTCCGGTTACTTTCGACCGTATCATTATGCCTCTTCCTAAAACCGGCGATCAATTTCTCGGTTTGGCTTTATCAAAAGCAAAGAAAAGTTCCATCATCCATTTATATGATTTCATTGACGAAGAAAGCATTCCTTCTCAAAAGAGAGCAATTCAAGCCCTTGCCGCTTCATTTCAACATCGTGTTGCTGTCCGCAACGTTGTTACCTGCGGTCAATTCTCGCCTAAACTCTGGCGAGTTTGTTTCGATGTAGAAGTATTGAAATAAAAAAGATAAAAAAAGAGCTTACTCGTCAGCTCCATCATCTTCATTCGTATCTTGTTCTTCAGACTGCTGCGGTTGTTGTTGTTGCTGTTCTCCGCCGCTGCGTTCGCTTCCTTTTTCAAGAAGTTTAACATTTTCGGCTTTCATACCGCGGTCTCCTTGAACAGAGTCGAAGGATACATAATCGTTATCGCGAAGAAATAATCCTCGTGGCAGTGCTGTTGAATGGACAAAGTAATCTTTTCCATCATCGCCGTGGATAAATCCAAATCCTTTCGTTCGGTTAAAAAACTTTACTGTTCCTTGCATAGTGTTCTTTCCTCCATTAACTCAATCGGCAGGACTCCTCCCGCCACGTTGTTTCTAAAAATGGATTTTATTTATAAATCTTTTTAGGATATTTTTATTTGAAATGGTGTTGGTTTATATCGGAAGCTTCGCTTCTGAACACTTTAGAAATGCCGTGCATTTCAAATGAGACCAAGGACGAAGTCCGTCAATCAATTGCCACCATTTCTAATTCCAGAAATTCACACTTTATCAGCGAATTTCTGTTATTCTAAATCCGTGTGTATTTCCCCATTATTTCCGCCTTGGCGAGAATATAACCTTTCATCACCGACTCCAGTTGTGTCCGCGTCGGCGGGATTTCAAAATTTGGTAAATGCGCCGTACTTAACGCATAGATTGTAAAAAAATAGCGATGCACTTTTGGTTCATACTGTGGTGGTGGGCAAGGTCCCGTATACGCAGGCTGACCTCGTGAATTAAGTCCCGGAAGGCCGATGTTCTTGGCATTTTCTTTAATTTCCGTTATTGGAGGTATATTGTAAACAATCCAATGATCAAAAACGTGCAACCCCATCTTTTCCTTGATCTCTTGGGGAATATCAGGATCAGTTATCGTAATAACTAAACTCTGTGTATTTTTTGGAATATTTTGAAAGGACAATGGTGGATTAATATTCTCACCATCACAGGTGTATTTCTTTGGAATCATCCCATTCTCGGTAAAAGCAGTACTAGTTATGTTCATGTTGTCCACCTCAATTATTGTTTTTTGCTCTGGGATGCCGATCTTTTCAACTTAAACTCTCTGTACACACGCTAACAACTGATTTTTTAAATAAGCCGTAATTCTAGTTTATTCAAAAATCGATGTATATTGGGATCAGATTTCTTAATATCCATCGCTAATACTTCCGGAAAGGTGAGCCAATAATAGTTTCCGAATTCTCTCTTAAATTCTACTGTATTATCATTAATTGGAACTGTCGAATCACGTTTAAATACATACCATAAATCAACATCAGTATGGCTTGTTGTTAAACCAACAGTTTCAACTTGTGTGATAAACAATGGTAATTTTGAATCAAAAAGAAACATCCCCTCTTCATCCATTTCTTCCCGTATTTCTCGTAATGCCGTGTTGAATGGTAATTCACCCTTATCAACATGACCTCCATTTGGAAGTAATAGTAGTGATTTCTTATGCTCAAGTAAAAGAATTTTCTTTAAGATCGGATCAACAAAAACAGTATAACACACTAAATGTTTCGGTGGAATTGCTGGTTTTTCAATTCGAAATATTTCTTCACCAGAATCGATCCATTTAATCGTATCTTCAATATGCAATTTCTCCGTGTTATCAAAAGGAATCATCTGCGTGACCAATTTTTTTATTTGTTCATTTATTGATTTTTGCATTTTATCTTCTTCACGCTCTTAGCGCATCCACAGGCTTCAACTTCGCTGCCTGCCGTGCAGGTAATACTCCCGCTCCCGCTCCCACAAGACACGCAAACAACAATGCTCCACCTAACAACCACGGTGTAAACGATGCTTGAATCAATGGCGTATTATATTGTTGCAATGCGATATATTCTACGCTTTTGCTCACTCCATATCCGATCGCGACACCCATCACTCCGCCGGCCATTCCCAGTAAGCCCGATTCAATCAAAAAAAGGAGTTGTATTTTCTGTTCGCTTGCTCCTAACGCTTTCATAATCCCAATTTCCTTTGTCCGTTCCACAACTGCGGTGTACATTGTGTTCGTAATGCCGATACCACCAACAATCAACGAAATCGCTGCTATTCCTACCAGAACCCCTTGAATAATGACAATAATTGTATTGAGTGTCGCAACAACTTGTTGTGGTGTTTCAACTGTAAAATCTTCTTTTCCTTCTTCAACTCCGCGCGTTGAGCGTAACGTCTGCTTCATATTTTCACTTATCGCAGTCACATCCTCGCCGGGCTTTATTTTCACGGCGATAATGTCGTACTCATCACCTAATCTCAAAATATCTCTCAATGCGCTTTCTGACAGAATAAATGCATGATCTTGTTGGGGGTTTCCAGACTCTTTAAGAAGCCCAACAATTTCAAACTCTTTTCCTTGGAATAACAAGCGGTCCCGCAAGGTTACCTCATCCTCAAAAAAATCACTAGTCATGTGGCGAGGAATGACAACTTCAGAAAGACTATTTTTCTCAAGCATTTTTCCTTGTTCAATGGCATAATTGTTTAATTCAATCACTAACGATCGTTCTTTTGAATCTTCAGGAAGTGAAACGGCGTACGAAAATTTAACCTCGTCATCTCTTTGTACTTGGACAATGCGGATTAGTCGTCCGACCGCCAGATCAACGCCATTCACTTTTTCGATATCGTTCTTATCTTTGGTTGTCAGTAAAACAGGTGCCCCAGTTCCCGGCGGTCCAAATCCCCCGCCAGCGGCCTGCACAATCAATTTATCTGTTCCCAACTTCAAAAATTGTTGTTCTACCGCACTTTGCAGCCCCGAACTCAACGAAAGCAACGCCACAATCGCTGCAATGCCGATAAAAATACCAATCATCGTCAGCCACGATCGAACATGGCGCTGGCGCGCACTGCGGTACGCCAATAGAACATAATCAATGATCATTGTACTAAAAAGAGAGAACAACTTTAAGATTGTTTTGCTTTTGGATACGTTTGAGGAAAAGTAATTTTAGAATAAAAAAATGTTTCCCTAGTTAATTTTTGATTATTTTTAGTTAAAGTTTATAACCTTCGGGTAAATTGGTCTTCATTGAAGATGTGAATTGGGAGGAATTAAAATGTCAGACAGATTAAGTTTTGAGACGATACAGAAAGGAAACTATTCTGGACATAGATCACCTGCAGACTATGTTGTGAAAGACGCACGAGCATGGCAAAAATTGTGGGAACAAACTCATTCAAATGCGACTCCAGAACCGAATCTGCCCGTAGTTGACTTTAATCGTGAAATGGTTTTAGGCGTTTATCTCGGTCAGAGAAACCGTGGTGGGTATGATATTAAAATATCTGATTTAGTAGAAGGAGAGGGTCATTTAGAAGTTATGGTTGTAGAGACAACTCCTGGTTTGATGGCTACAAATGGACTTACTCAATCCTATCACTTGATCAAAACTGCTAGGACAGATAGAGAAATAAAATTTGTTCGGTAAATTTTTTGTTATTTTTCTTTTTTTAATGAGTAAAACTCAATAAATTCATTTTGCAAAGTTCTTTTTATTCTTCTTTCGCCACCAATAGTATCCATATCCACCCGTTCCAAGAAGAAGAATAACAACTATCAACCAACCATTGCTTGATTCTATGACTCCATATCGTTTTAGTTCTCGAGTCGAATGCAGAGGCAGTTCTAAATTGAATTGCTGATGGAACTGCTGGTTATGTGCATCAGAATAAGTCAATAAAACTGGAAAGTGCAGAATCTCAATATCATCTTTGACAAACAATTGTATTTCTTCACTTTCAGTGTCATCGGAATCAACATCACCAATGTAAAAATAATTGCTTGTTGATACTAGTTCATAATCTGGTGATGGAATAAGCGTGACTTCTAAAAACTGCACGTCTGTTGTTCCCGCATTAGCAATCTCCAAAGTCAACGTTCCCGCATTATCTTCCTGGAAGACGGTGCTTTTTTTAAGATAGGCTTTAATCTTCGGAATTTCTCCTACTGCTACCGCAATAAGATCGGTCATTGTATATTTTTTGCCTTGTTCGTCAGTGTACGTAATATTGAGTGGTATTTTGTACAATCCTGGTGTTGCATCTGGTTCCGCGATAAGCTGAAATTGTACTGTGTCTTGATACTCTGTTTGCAGTTGGGCTAATCTCCGCTCGGACGATGATTGTATCGGCGCCAGAGGCAATGTCGAAGAAAAGAGATCCAAGCGAATTTTAATATCTCTCAGCAATGAGTCTGCCTTGTTTTTAACCGTAATCCGTACCGTTGCTCTTTCTCCCGGTGGGATTTCCCGTGGTTCCACTTCTACTTCAGTAATATCAAGAATGGCATCAGCAGTTTGAATGTCAACGAGAAATTCGTTGTTATCATATGTAATTCCCGCATCTCCTAAACGTACATTCAATTCCAATTCTGTATCCCCTTCGGCTGCATTCTCATCCACTTTCAGCCGAAATTCAACAATGACAGCATCAGCACCTGTTGAACTTGCTCGCAGTACGCCAATATTCTTTTCCGCTTTATCTCCATATAATGTCAATGGAAACGTAGGAAGAATTTGCAGGATTGCTTCGTTTGTCGTTTCTTTCCCTGTATTCTCCACTTTAAATTTTATGGTGACAATCTCTCCCGGCTCTACCGGATCGGGAGTTTGTGACATTAGCGTCACTTTCATTTGCGGGCTGTCACTATATGCAACTGCAGTAACAGAGATGCTTAATAGCATGAACATAAGTAATACAATTCCACTATAACGCAACCAGCTCATTTTTCAAACTCATGGGAGAAANNGCCACGGACAAAGTCCGTGGTAGGATCGAATGGTGAGTTTTTGTTACCTAGTCGTGAAGAGAAAGTTTAATAAGTTCTTTTCTTATAGTGAATGTCAATGGCTAAAACGCAGTACACTGGTCCGATATGTTTTTTCAAAATGTACTCCGAAGAACGTGGTTCCGCTGAACGAAAAAAAGAAATAAATAAGATTGGTGCCATTTTAGAGGCGCAGGCAAGCCTTAAAAAAAAGTTAAGTTTAACTGGAAGGAAATATGCTGGTCGTGCTGGTTCGGGATTAACAGTAACTTTTAAAACTGGCTGGATAAGAATTTTTATTGATAGTCGTGGAGTAGAAGTTTTTAGTCCCCCTGTTGGTAAACCACATGATCATCCTTGGCTCCTTGTACGATTTTTGGTTGAGAGTTCTTACTACGATACTCATCCTGATGACCAGCTCAGTAACATTATTGCCAACGTTACTGCTATTATTAATGAAAAACCTGTCTATTCTGAATACCTGCCGGGCGGACCTCTTGGTCGTAATTTTTGGTAACCACCCATTAAGTTGCTTTGGAAGTTTCTTACGAAGAAGATAGTGATTTCAATTTGCAAAGAGTTCTTCGTGACATCTTCCTCCACTTACTCCGATAAAAATACACTTTTGGTAACACTAAAGTAATTCTTGTCCTCGCAAAGTACGACTATTATACCCCTTTACAATAGTTAAAAAACATTAATAAGCACTCTCACCTCTGAAATGGAGATTTATGGAATTCAAGATTCAACGCAAGGAAAACGAGAACTTCTTTCGCTACCCTACTGAGGACGTTAAAATCGCTCAGCAATTTGCCCAGCAGCTCAAAAACGAGCTCCAGGATCTTGTTATCGCCGTTGTTGTTTTCGGCAGTATTGCTCGCAAAGAAGAAACGGTCAAAAGCGATATTGATATTTTGGTTATTAGTGATGACGTCCGTTTTCATATGACCGAGTCGCTTATTGAAGGATATCGTATCATTGTTGAAAATGCTATCCGGCGTGTTTCCACAAAATTACATGTTACGTCGATGACGTTCACTTCATTTTGGAAATATGCTCAGGCCGGTGATCCGGTGGTCATTAACATCCTTCGCGATGGCATTGCTTTGATTGACGTTGGTTTTTTCGATCCATTACAACATCTGCTCCGCAAAGGTATGCTTCGTCCATCCGAAGAAAGTGTTTGGCGTTATTTTGGCCGTGCTCCTAAGACATTATTAAATTCACGCTGGCATGTTCTCCAAGCCACACTTGATTTGTATTGGGCAGTTATCGATGCTGCTCATGCTGCTTTAATGCGCAAAAATGAAATTCCTCCCACCCCAGATCATGTTGCTGAAATGCTTGATCGTGTCTATGTCAAACATAAGCAGCTTGAGAAGAAATACGTTGAAATAATGAATAAATTTTATGTTCTCAGCAAGAAAATAACGCACCGGGAGATTGAGTACATTACGGGCGCACAGTTTGACCAGCATTACAAAGATGCCGATGAATTCATCAAACGGATGAAGCATCTTGTCGAGAAAGGAAGGTTTTGAAACATTTTCTCTCTTTTTCTTCCAATCACAACAGAATAACCACGACTCCTAAAACCATTACAACAAATAAAAATATTTTTTAAATTGTAACTTTTAGACTAATCTCTTCTTTGAAACCCAACTTTGACAGATAAATA
>DUGB01000088.1 GCA_013331555.1 Candidatus Woesearchaeota archaeon | reverse complement strand
GTATCACGCTCCATCGCAGCGCTCACAGCCTTTGTCGCAAGCTTTACCGCTTCGTCCATAGACACATCCTTCACATAGCCTGCCTCCAACACTCCAGTCGCGAACATCATCCCAGAACCATCAGTCACATAATCATCATACTTCGTCACGCTGCCATCGTACCCGAGCTGAAACAAGTGAAAGCCCTCATTATCCTTTCCCCCAAACAAAAATCCAGTAATTCCAGGAATCATACTCATCTTTCTGATATTATTATACACCAAATTCGCCAGCAAGTTCGCAGCCTCTTTTACCTTCACCTTCTTTCCCTTTCTTAACTCCTCAAGCTTCACCTGCGCCTTAATCAGCTTCACCAAGAGNNCGCAGCGTCCCCTTGAGTTGCAAACCAGCCTACTCTTTGGTTTCATCAAGAATTATTTTATCTTTAAATCCGCCCCGTTTCTCGGCTTTATCTTTACGGAGCTGTTCCAATTTTTCTTTATCAATTTTATAGAAATCACATATTGTATGCTGAGTCATAATTATTGCACAGTTATAACATAGTTGATTTTGGTGTCCACATTCAAGAGGTGAATGAAGATGAAATATACACAATGGACACCAAAATTAAGGAGATATGTTATCAATCAATGGAAGTTAGGAATTACCCCNNGAATACAAATTCGGTTCGTACAAGATGTGGATGAGAATGAAAGCTAAAGGGTTCGGTGTTTCTCAAAGAAAAATTCAAGAGATCTACAATCAAGAAGGCTACGAACTCAACAAAAGAAAAAGACCCGGACAGATAAAATACGTCAGTTACGAATACGAAAGCCCTCATGACCTTTGGCATACCGATTGGACAGTTTGCCCTTTCACAAAAAAACAAATGATCGCTTTCATCGATGATTGTACCCGTGTCCTGATTCACGCCGAATATTTTGCACACGCTACAACAGAGAACACGATACTCGCGTTAGCGAACGCGATCGAAAGATGGGGAAAACCAAAAATGATCCTCACAGACAACGGAACACAATTCACACCAGCCAGATCAGATAAAGGCCCATTCACCCAATGGTGCGAAGAAAGACACATAAAACACATATTAGGACGAATCCACCATCCGCAAACGAACGGAAAAATCGAACGATGGTGGGGAACCTACAAAAGCGAATACGATGAACGATTCAAAAATCTTGAGGACTACCTCAAGTTTTATAATCAAAAACGACCCCACCAAAGCTTAGGATACTTGACACCGATAGAAAAACTAACCAAGTGTGCAAACAATACGGTTTAGCATAGATGCTTGGGGTGTGTGTAATCAAGTGACATATGTCACCAGATAAAGTTTTGGTTGAAATCATGGAAAACTTCCGATGGAGTTTTCCATCGGAGACTTTGGTGTGGTCTGAAATGATTGTAGCGGTAACGAAAATACTCAATGTCATTTTGACAGAATTTTATTCCCGTGTGGGTTTAATACCCCGCAGCTTGCTGCGGTCGTAAACTTAATGTAGTCTTCCACATGCTTTAACTCTTAGATGGAAGTTAAGCATCCTGCTCATTGTACCTATAGAATAAGGTATCATATTGTTTTTGTGATTAAGTATCGAAAGTGTTTAATCACTCCTCCTATTTTTGAATTCTTCAAAACAATTTGCAAAGAAATTGAAGAACGTTACTATTTCAACTTTGAAGCGTTAGGTAGTGATGGAGATCATCTGCATCTCGTCGTGGAGGCAGCTCCACGTTACGCTCCATCACGCATCATACAAATCTGTAAAAGTATTAGCGCAATCCAAATCTTCAAACAATTTCCGGAAATAAGAGAAGAGCTTTGGGGAGGAGAATTCTGGAGTGATGGAGGACATGTAGATACAGTTGGAGATGGAAGAGGATTAGAAGAAGTTAAACGTTATGTTAAGAATCAAGGAGGAGATCCGAATCATCTCACTCTTTTCGAATTCGCTGTCGAGGCGTAATGCCCCGCAGCTTGCTGCGGAGTGAGCGAAGCGAACGGTGGGATAGCCTCGACCTAAATTAATTTACCTTTACTGAAGAAATAAAAAATTAGGTGGGGCGCCTTTACAACTGGCTTGTATGTTCTAGAGCAGCCTTTCTTATATCTTCTGCTTTGTATATTCCCCTTCCAACAATTGCGTGCCATCTATTTCCTGCAACTTTTGTAGCATCTGAAATTGAACCGCCTTGTGCTACAAATCCCGGTGCATAAAATGTTGGAGAAACCCCTCTCTGTTCTAATGTTTCTCTAATTCTTCTTATGTCATCAGGTCTGTTTCCCGGAACAACAAAATCAGAAACCCCTAATTCAGCAGCATTTAGATACATTTCCATTGTTGCTTCATCGACTAAATATCCTCCTTCGCTTCTTACATATTTTGGGTGAGTCATTAGACCGCCGATGATTACACCTAAATCCTGTTCAAATGCTGCTTCAATCCACGCTTTTTCTGTTTCTGGTCCTGATTGTGGGAAAAATATAACTGCATCAACACCAGCATTTTTCATTGTTCTTGCAAAATTCTTACCTGTGTCAGGAATATCGGTTCCTGCTTTTTGATGGTCGTAAATAATTGGTTTGCCATTATATTTTCTTGTCAATTCAACAACCCTCGGCAAACCGTATCCTAATCCTAATTCAAAACCAACTTTATACGCACCAACACCGTCAACATCAGCAGTGTCTCTTACAATTCTTTCATACAAA
>DUGB01000041.1 GCA_013331555.1 Candidatus Woesearchaeota archaeon | reverse complement strand
TAAGGCCAACATAGATCGGCACGTTCACATCCACAATAGGATTACCGACCGTATTGCCTAATCCAAAGTTGAGTCGAACGAATTCCGCAGGAGCTTGAGAAATCCTGTATTTTTGAAGCGAACCTCCCTCTATATCAGTCACTCTCTTCGTCAGAATGGCATTCTGCTGCGGTGTTCCGCCAGAGATAAAAAAGCGTGTGAGACGAGAACGAGTTTCGACATTGCGAAGGGTAGCCGTAACTTCAAGATCATACACACCTTCCAACGGTTCCGCAGGAATACACGTAACACTGGCAAATCCTTCCGTCTGTGAGAACGTGATT
This sequence comes from Candidatus Woesearchaeota archaeon, assembly GCA_013331555.1. Classification (GTDB taxonomy): domain Archaea; phylum Nanobdellota; class Nanobdellia; order Woesearchaeales; family GW2011-AR9; genus UBA10204; species UBA10204 sp10204u. The sequence continues at coordinate 13,928 of DUGB01000041.1, read as the reverse complement.
GTTGTCGGCATCATAACTGTCCCTGCCACATCACTTTTTGCCGTACGGCGAATAAACCGGCACTCAAGATCAGCAGTGATCTCCTGCTTCCGTGGATTTTTATATTCTAATGTTGCTGTATACTGCAACTGTCCAATATCTGCAGAAGTTTCTCGCGGAACAAGGAACGGATCAAAAACAAAAGATACTTTTGTTGGCTGTTTGATCGTTGGATCTTCTGTTCCCGCTATCGCTCTAGAAGGATCCACAAGTTGGACATAATGCTCATCAAAACACGTTTTAAACTCCGGCGTGTCGGGAGTTAATTCCTCTTTATTTTCACAGTATGATTGTGCCAGAGATTTCGCCTGACGCTCTTTAATACATTCAGCAACTCGCACTCCTTGCGTTAACGTACAGACAACATTCGAAATTGCCGGCTGCTCACCTTGAGGCAATTGTTCTCGCAATTGTCGTTGCGCTGCCTCAAACTCGTCTACCCCGGGAATACGAAGAGTATCATTATATCCTACTTGAGGAATCGCCGGAACAACTAACACGAAAATAATATACAGCACACCAATGACTTTAACAAATCCGAGAACACCATCGAGAAATTTTACGTGGGTCGGATTGGGTGGAAGCAGATACAATCCTAACAACGCCCACCAAGGGGTAAAGAAAATTAGATTTTGAAGTAATGGTGTGACGGGAAGTTGGAGTTTATCAATCAAAAATGGCAGCAACCCAACATCTAAAAATAAGAACATGACCGGAATAAACCCAGCTGCTTCAAACGGAAGCGCCTGACCACGCGAAAATAGCACCGGTAACGCTAAAACCGCCGCCACAACACTGCCAAAGATAAGTAAAAAACGTGGATCATAATTGCCGCCAAAATAATAATACCATACTAAAAATGCTAACATTGGAACAAAAACAGAGATTCTTTCGATTCCTTTCTTTCCTGATTTTTCCGCAAAAGCATACCCTGCAACTAAGAATAAACCCCACGACAACAACAGAGGCATTGCCGAACCAACAAAACGTAAAATATATTGGATAACCCCTAAAACAAATAAAATTAACGCGCTATTCCACACTAAACCGGAACCAGAGGGAGAAGAATGTTCATCAGAAGCAGATTCTTTGGAACCATATCTTTGCTTCGGTTGTCGCACCACTCCCTGCTCAGGTTTCTTACCAAAACCACTTGTCACACGATCCCAAAATTTTCGTTCAGGTTGAGAATTATCTCCTTTTTCTTCTTCCATCACCTCTTTTTCGACCATAAATTGCTGACTAATCTCTTTTTCTTTTTCTTCTTCCATCACCTCTTTTTCGACCATAACTTGCTGACTAATCTCTTTTTCTTTTTGAACGTATCGCTGAAAGCCGCTGGACTGCTGAGATTGTTGATTCCCCTGCTGTCGAGCAGCACGACGTGTCCGCAATTCTTCTAGCCGTTGCTTTTGCTCGTCCGTTACCATCTATCAACCAACATCTCCTCTCAGAACAAGACTAAACATTTACCTTATAAAAACCTTACTTCACCAATTCAACCCTAACTTCTCTAATCTCCAGCGTTTTTCGCGGCTTAATCTTCAACGCATTATTCCCGCGAACAAGATCATCACTCAAATCAAACGTATCCGTCACTTCTTTGGTATCAAAGTTTTCCACATGTCCATTAAACACAACTTCGCCAATTTTAGAGGTAACCACATCGACAAAGTCAAGTGTTAAACGCAATCGTAGACGACCATCATTGACTGCAGTATATTGCTCTTCAGATACCTCAAAGTAATATGTCGGAAAATCGACTTCTTTCAACTTCGAGTTGACAACAACGTGAGATAACAAATACGGACCGCGGTCAGTCTTAAACGTAATTTCATTCTCGCCGGTATGAATCTCAACCGGTGAAAATTCGATGGGAACCATTGCTAAGTCGCAATCAGGAAGGGCTTCATAAACAACATTACTATTAACCCATACCGTGAGCTTGCCAACCTCGCCGTATTCACAATCTGGTTGAAATTGCAAGCGAACACGCTCTAAATTATTTTTTTCCGTCTCAGAAACAAGGAAAATATGTCTCGACGTTTGTGCTTCTACACTCGTCACATCAGCAACAATCTGCAAGTCAGACAATGATATTTCATTCGTCGCCCAGAACGCTAAGCCTGGAGAAGAGACAGAGAACATCAGCGTATTACGTTCCTGCAGTAAATTACGCGGTAGAGACACAGGCTCAGAGCCTTCCGCCGGAATTTCAGTATTAAAAACTTTCTCGCCATTGAGCGTAATCACTAATCGTCCTTCAGCAACATCTGCTTTAAAAGACAACAACAGATTCTGGGTATTACGTAAATCAGGAATCGTAAACACAAAAGAATCTGTTTCTTCCGAAAACACGCCCCGCTGAACATGGGCAACATTTTTTTCCGCCAAAACACGTGAACCAGTAATGGTAGAAATATGAACCACCGGCAACGGATGTTCAACTTCACTCTGAGCGAAATAATCGATTCTTCCTGGAGATTCTTCTAAAAGCGTCTCTTCTGCAACACTTCGATCCAACGAAGAGCCTGTTCGCGAGGAACTGATATTCTCACCCAGCAAATCCGCGCGATCTTGAGGTGGAATTAAAATGATAAACATAATCAACAGACCAGCGATAATCGCCAATAACACTGCCGCGCCTGCAGCAGCTTGACCTCTTTTTCCTACCCAACTCATAAGATACAGAGGAGAAAAATGAAATATATAAACTATTCTGTTTTTAATAGTAAAGTAGACCATAAGTAGAGAATAATATAAACAATAAAACAAAAAGAAAATGAAAGAAGAAGATTTAAAGAGTAACAAACCCGAAAGACAAAAACAATGGAAATCATCAACACTGATTTTAAAAAAGGAACTGTCCGGCTGCGTTTAACTGACCCCGAAGATGTCTGGTATCTCAGCCAGCTCATTGAAACAAATGACATTCTCACTGCAAAAACAACTCGAAAAATGAAAGTGAGCACCGCTGAAAACGCCGCCGCGGTCAAAAAAACAATTACTCTTACTATTGTTGTAGAAGACACCGCCATCACCGATACAGGAACTTCCCTTCGCGCCCACGGAACAACCAAAGAAGGCACAGATGACATCCCTGCTGGAAGCTACCATACCATCACGTTAGAGGAAGGATTGGAATTCACACTTCAAAAAGAACAATGGATGGAATTCCAAAAAAAGAAATTGGAGGAATCCGCACAGAAAAAATATTCTTATCTTTTATGCCTTTTCGACCGGGAAGAAGCTCTCTTTGCTCTCACTAAAGCGACCGGAGTTGAACCGCTTCTCACCTTCCAAGGCGATGTCCCAAAGAAAAACATTCCTCAACAAGAATCAAAGAAAAATTTTCAGGAAGATATTATCTCCCAACTTCATCAGTATGCAGAACGCTATCACCCCGAACGCATCATTCTTGCTTCACCTGCGTTTTATAAAGAAGATCTTCTCAAACGAATAACCACCCCAGAACTCAAATCAAAAATAACACTGGCAACGTGTTCCGATGTTTCGATTACTTCCTGCCATGAACTACTGCGGCAGCCAGAACTAGCTTCCATCCTCAAAAGCAGCCGTGTAAGAGAGGAACAAAAAATAGTTGATGAAATTCTTTTAGAAATCAGCAAAGAAGGAAAAGTAGTATATGGATGGAAAAACGTTCAAAACGCCCTTGACCTAGGAGCTATCCGTGTACTCGCCGTAACAACAGATTTCATTCAACAACAGCGCCAGCACCAACAAGGTCAAGAACTTGACAACACATTTAAAATTATTGAATCACAGCAAGGCCACATTCACTTTATTTCTTCAGATCATGATGGCGGAAAAAGATTGAATGGATTAAGTGGAATCGCTGCTCTTCTCCGTTACAAGATAGAATAAAAAAATACCTCGAAGTTAAATCTATTTAGTTTTTACCGTCGAGAAAAAGAAAGGTATATATTGTAAAACCACAACCTTTTAATAGTAGTTGAAGTTACTGATAACTCAGTAACAAAAGATGTGGTGACCAATATTATTTTTGTCAGTCACGTGCACTACGGAGAAAAAGGAGGGGTTTTGAAATGATTGTAAAAGAAGAATTGTTAAGCAAATTACGACGCCACTTTGACCTTAATTTATACGAAGTCAAGTTGTGGGCAGCATTATTAAGCCGAGGAGTATCCAGTGCCGGAGAACTATCTGACATCGCTGACGTTCCACGCTCACGCAGTTATGATGTTCTTGAATCATTAGAGAAGAAAGGCTTTGTAGTAATGAAATTAGGAAAGCCAATAAAATACATTGCTATTCCCCCCGCTGAAGTTGTTGATCGCGTGAAGAAAAATATGAATTTGAACGCGCAGGAAAAAATTTCCCGCTTGGAAAGCGTCAAAGGATCGCCGTTATTAACAGAACTGGAAACACTCCATACCCAAGGAATTGCACTTGTTGATCCAACAGATTTGAGCGGCTGTCTCCGTGGACGCCATAATATCTATAATCATCTTGATTTGCTAATTAAAGATGCCAAAAAAAGTGTCAATATTATGACCACAGACCGCGGCTTCCTGCGTAAAGCAGAAGGACTGAAAGCAACTCTAGAAAGAGTCAAGAAAAAAGGTGTTCGTGTTCGTATTGCTGCGCCAATCACTAAGGAAAACAAAGTGGCTGTTGATGCGCTTAAAGGCGTCGCCGAAGTAAAACACAATGATACTGTCAATTCCCGCTTTGTAACTATTGACAGTAAAGACCTCGTCTTTATGATGCTGAATGATAAAGATGTTCATCCTTCGTATGACTTAGGAGTCTGGATAAAATCTCCGTACTTCACAACGTCAATGGATGACATGTTCAACATCTTGTGGAATAAAGATTGAGAATCTTTATTATTTTTTACCTTTTTTAAACCTCATTGGCTCATTCTTGGGAGTAACTTTATAAATTCCATCACCACCGCAGTTCTTACACATGGATATCAAAAATCTGGTCAGCAAACTCCATCCATTAGAGAGAAAGCTTCTTCCATTTATCTCCCAACATCAAGAGTTGCAAGTTCTGGTGAACGCATCCGGATTGCAAGAAATTGAAGTGATGCGCGCCCTGCAGTGGCTTGAAAACAAAAAGATAATTTTACTTCACACGGAAAAAAAGAAACAGGTTTCTTTGGGAAAAAATAGCCAAGCATACAAAAAAACAGGTTTGCCTGAAAAAATATTTCTCGGTGTTCTAGACCAAGAATTCAAAGGACTAAATGTCATCACCAAAAAATCAAAATTATCTCGCGAAGAAGTCAATGCCTGTATCGGCGTCCTCAAAAGAAAAAATTTAATCGAAATCCAAAATAAAGAAGGCATGGAAATCAAAATTACCACTTCTGGAACCCAATCTCTTCAACAAAAATTCCCCGAAGAAATATTCCTGCAGCAAACATTTCCACTTGACGAAGAACAAATTATTGACAAAACGACGTACGACGAACTACGGAAAAGAAAAGACTTTGTACTTGTTGAAGAACTGAAAATTGTAACCGCAACCCTGACCGAACTTGGAAAAGAAGTTGCCGCTGCCGACCTCTCCATTGAAGTCATCAACAGACTAACCACTGAGATGCTCAAATCCGGCGCATGGAAAGAAAAACAATTCCGCGCGTATGATGTTGAAATCAACGTACCAAAGATTCATGGCGGACGAAAACATCTTGAAACCGAAGCGATTGAATACATCCGCCGGATTTGGCTTGACATGGGCTTCAAGGAAATGAATGGCAATTTTGTCCAATCGGCGTTCTGGGATTTAGACGCTTTATTCGTTCCGCAGGATCACCCCGCCCGTGAAATGCAAGATACATTTTACCTCCACGGCAAGGCCGCTCTTCCCAAAATATGGGAAAAGATCAAAACAACACACGAAACGGGCGGAGTAACCGGAAGCAAAGGCTGGCGTTACTCTTTTTCAAAAGAAGAAACGGAACAAGTTCTCCTTCGAACTCATACCACCGTTTTGTCTGCACAGACTATTGCGAAGCTAAAAAAAGAAGACTTGCCTGCAAAATTTTTCGCCATCGGAAAAGTATTCCGCAATGAATCAATGGACTGGAAACATTTATTCGAATTTGATCAAGTCGAAGGAATTGTTGTTGACCCGAAAGCAAACCTCCAGCATCTCAAAGGGTACCTTACTCAATTTTACCACAAAATGGGCTACGAAAAAGTTCGCATGCGCCCTGCCCATTTCCCATATACAGAACCAAGCCTGGAAGTTGACGTCTTCCATCCAGTCCGCAAAGAATGGGTTGAATTAGGTGGAGCAGGAATCTTCCGGCCGGAAGTTGTTATCCCTTTATTGGGGTTTGACTGTCCTGTATTGGCTTGGGGCCAAGGCATGGCCAGAATCATTGCTGAATATTGGAACATTACTGACATTCGAGATTTATATCGAAATGATCTTAAACAACTCCGAGAGGCGAAAGTATGGATAAAGTAAAAATTATTGATCTCACTATGCCTTTGGATGAAAAAACACCAGCCTATGTAGGTGATCCACAAATCGAAATTAAGCAGATAGCTCTCCTTAAAAAAAATGGATGGAACGAAAAAAGAATTAATTCCAATACACATTGTGGAACTCATATCGATGCCCCGAGTCATATGCTGGAAGGGAAAAATCTTGATCAACTTCAGTTAGAACTGTTTTATGGAGAAGGGATAGTAATCGATGTACGTAGGAGAAATATTGACGAACAGTGCATACCTAATCAAAAATTAAAAGATAAAATAGTTCTTTTTCTCACCGGTCAATCAGATAAAAGATATGACAATTATTACCAAAGTGCGAAATTCATCCCAACTGAAGTTGCTTTAAAACTAGCAAAAGAAAAAGTAAAAGCAGTAGGTATTGACTCATTTAGCCCAGACGAAGAGCCTTATCCAGTACACAAAATTCTCCTTCCTCAAAATATTCTTATTATCGAAAATCTTATTGATCTTAAATTATTGTTACAAAAGAAATTTATAATTCATTACTTCCCGCTACGTATTACAAAAGGAGATGGAGCCCCCTGTCGAGCAATTGCATTTGTGAAATAAAATGAAAGAAGGAACCTCTCAATTACAATCATTAAGAGATCACAATAGAATGAGGAATTTCAATGGATTACTATAAAACATGGAAAGAAATCATATTTGAACCAACAAAATTCTTTTCTGAAATAACCAAAGAAAAATGGTACAGAGAACCAATTTTATTTGCCGCATACACAGAAGCAATTTATCTAGCTAGTTTAATTGTGTTAGGCAGCATTGTACTGTTGATTATGAATGCTCCTCCTTCTTATTATCTAGCAATGCTCGGATTTTTTCCTATCGGCCTGGGTTTATTCATAGGATTACTGTATCTCTGGGCTCTCGTTTTGCATCTGTTTGTGCTAATCTTCAAAGGAAAAGAGGGATTTAACCAAACATTCAAAGTTGTTTCATACTCCAGTGCGCCTTCCGTTTTTTCGGGCATTCCTCTGATTAGCTCTGCAGTTCCGATATATACCATTGTTCTGCAAGTGATCGGCTTACAACTACAACAAAAGCTAACCCAAGGAAAATCCATCGCAGCGGTGTTGCTGCCAACAGGAATAATTTTCTTCCTCATTTTTGTTATCGCATTTGTAATTGCCATCCTAATACCAACAACCTACTAACATGCCAACCGTCACCTTACACGTCAGTACAATTGAAAAAATGTTAGGCAAGAAAATCCCTCTTGACGAACTCAAAGATCGTATTAGTATGCTTGGAACTGATCTTGAAAAGATTGAAGGAGATGAAATCCACGTTGAAATCTTTCCCAACCGTCCTGATCTTCTCTCCGAACAAGGATTAGGAAGAGCACTCCAATCATTCCTTAACATTAAAACAGGCCTACGCCACTACACCGCTCTCAAAAGCAATTACCAAGTTATTGTTGACCCTTCCGTCACCATGCGTCCTTACACTGCCTGTGCTGTCGTAAAAAAGATGACATTTACAGACGAACGTATCCGTGAATTAATGCAGATTCAAGAGAAACTTGCTACAACACATGGACGCAACCGTAAAAAATCAGCATATGGAATATATCCGCTCGAACCAATCAACTTTCCTATTCACTACATCGCAAAAGATCCAGCAACTGTAAAGTTCAAACCATTAGGGTTTACAGAAGCAGTCACAGCATCAGACATTTCTGAACTCCATCCTAAAGGTAAAGCCTACGCTCATCTGACCAAAAACTGGAAGAAATATCCTTTCTTCATTGACAGTAAAGATAAAGTCATGTGCATGCTTCCATTTACAAACTCAGAAGAAACAGGAAAAGTCACCCCGCAAACCAAGAATGTCTTTATCGAGTGCAGTGGAATTGATCTTGACAATGTAACAAAAGCACTCAATATAATTACCACTATGCTCGCCGATATGGGGGGAGAAATACATTGTGTTGAAGTAATCTACCCAGACAAAACAATAACCACTCCCGATTTTACTCCCGCAAAGATGAATCTTGAACCTTCTTATGTAAACAGCACCCTTGGTTTGCACTTAACAGCAACAGAAGTTCAGCACTATCTCGCACGGATGGGATTTGGAACAGAAGGAAAAACGACCCTCATCCCCGCCTACAGGACAGATATTATTCACCCTATTGACTTAGTTGAAGATATCGCCATTGCCTACGGCTATGAAAACATCCAAGGGGAAATTCCTAATGTCGCCACGATTGGTGATGAAGAACCACTCGAAAAGATAAAAAACAAAATCAGAGATATCCTTATTGGACTTGGTTTGCTCGAAGTAAAAAATGTTCATCTTATTGCCGAAGAAGATAGTATTAAAACCATGGGTCACGAAAAAGGCATCCCTCTCAAGAATGCCATCAGTGAGTATAACCAATTACGACCATCAATGCTTCCGAGTCTGCTTAAAACAATCAATCAGAATCAGCATCATGAATATCCCCAAAATATCTTCGAACTAGGAAGAACATTTCACCCCAATAAAAATAAAGAAACCGGAGTCGAAGAGATAGATCGACTTGCAGTTATGCTCTGTCATGAAACAACTGATTTCACTCACATTCGCCAGATCTGCGATGCACTTTTTGCAAGCTTAGGACTACCATTCACCGTAAAAGAAGTAGAACATCCTAGTTTTATTTCTGGACGTGCCGGTGAAATCATTCTCAACAAAAAGAAAATCGGTCTTCTTGGGGAGATTCATCCACAAGTATTGACCAACTGGCAATTAACAATACCAGTTACTTTCTTTGAAATTGATGTAGCGGAGATTGTGGAATTAAAAAAAATTAATCATTAAGCCCATCTATATCTGGAAGAGAAGCACCATCATAATTAGAGGAGGAAGCATACAAACGATCACCGATGGAATGATCATAATTTCGTACAACATTAAAGATAATACTTTCTTTTTCCAAATCAACAGTGAGATCACAAAGAACCCCATTTGGAGTTGTGATGAGACATTCTAACACAGAAGGATATTGTCGGCGCTGAAGAAGTGAACTTGTAATCTGAATCGCCTCCTGAGCAGAATTCCCTTCTTCTTTGCACTGATAACTAGAATGAAAAAGAACAAAACGAAAAGCACAGTTATCAATCCGCTGAAAAGTACCCATCGCTGGATGAAAAAAACTAAGAGATGCACCTGCACTAGACAACGAAAGTGTTCCTGAAGTTGTAGTCCCAGAGATATATTGATGAGACGTAGAAGCAGTACGTTGGTAATCCCAGCTAACACCCAATTGTTCCAAGTCTCCTAGTACTGCCGAAAATGAATGTACTGTTTGAGCAAAAGGGAGATAACAATCTTGCTGGAGTGGAACAAAAAGTTCCTGGGGAAAACCATTCCATCGAAAATTAAAAGTATTCTTCAAAGGCAGATAGGAACGAGCAATATTAACAGTATATCCCAAATCAGCTCGCTTTATTTTTTTAATGTGATGAACTAGTTCTTTAGATAAATGAGGATAATCTTTCTCTGACCACATTTTTCCTATCGTACGTCTTGGAATTTTCAGCCGTCGAGATGCGACAGAGGCATTACCCAAAAAAGCAAAATAAGCGAGGCAAATATTCGCCCTCTGTTGCGGAGTATAGCTGCGAAATTGGGGAATTGCAAGATCAATTTGTCCACTTCGACTTAACGCTCTTTCTAAAGAGGGATTTATCTTTCTAAAATCAGTACGACTTCCTTCATAATGAGGATATTGAGAATGAAAGACATCAAGAGGATTGCCTTCATAACGAGTATATGGTCTAGACACCCCTGCCTCACGCCAAATTCTACGAATCGTGCTTGGAGAAATCTGAAGAACTTGAGCTGCCGCAGAAGCACTTGAATAAGAGCCTCTCGCCTCTAAAACAATTCTTTTCTTTGTTTCATAATCCATTGCCGAAGCCTATTAACAAAAAACACACCTAACTTTCTAAAGTGGAGACTAAATATAAAAAATAGATTAAAATAAACTCAATCTTTTTGCTTTTTTTCTTTCTTAGTCGATTTTGGAGAAGCTTCCTCTTTTTGAGGTTGAGCCGACTGAACATCTCCCGTAACTTTTTCAGTATGCTCATGCTTCACTTTTTGTCGCCTCGGACGAGGAGGATGTGTTCGCGATTTTCGCTCAACAATAACAAGTCCTTCCTTGCCTAATAAATTGACAACGTCCTCATGGCTTGCTCCTTTCTTCAATGGTAAGACTTGAGCAAGCGGTTCTAAATGATGAACATTAACCTTGCGCCGGCGAGTTTTGCCATCAACTAAAACATAAACTGAGTTTATTGTTTCAACCACAACACAGACTTTACCTGCATCACGACCAGCAAGTTTTACACACAATCGACCGATATCAAAGAGACTCATTGTACACCCCTCGCTTTCTGCCGTAGAAGCAGTCTTGTACATGAAGAACAGAAGAATCCGCCATAAGGACGTTCTGGACGTTNNCTGCTTTGCTGCTGCACGCAAAACAGAAGGATTACCACGCATAACTCCCGCTAGCACCGCGCCACAACCCGCACAGTGTGCTTTCGCAGGCTCTCGCTCACGGTAATGAACTGTAACTCGGTTTCCCGGTGTTTTGACAAAGATTTTTCTAAAACGTCCTGATTTGTGTATTCCTCGTGGCATAATAAACCTCTACCCAACAAAGCAGAACCGAGAACTTCAGCCAAAAATTCTGACCTGAGTTACCTCGAGATCGCTCCCAGTGGGAATGATATAATAATCAGCACGACGCCTATTTATAAATATTTCGAGAGAAAAATTAATACAGCTTCAACCCTTTCCGCAACGCCATACTAAATACGATAGAGAAAATAACGTATAACCCCAACCATCCTGGCTTCCAGCCGAAGATGGAAAAACTTCCTAATGGCTTTAGTTTCTTATAATCAATTCTAATCTGCGAAACAGACGAATCTTCATAACCAGAAAGAGGAGACTCATACTTCAATTCTGTCGTTACTAACACTTTTTTAGTCTGAGTGACATTACCACTTTTGACCGCAAGATTATGTTCCCCAGCAGTGCTTTTCATGGTCCACGCAACGGATGAACTCACTTCTCGAACCGCTTCACTTAAAAGCGTCGTTCCCTCATCAACGATCAATTCCGCTTTTCCTGACGCCGTAGGCAAGAAGAATGCAGTTACAGTATACTCTTCTCCTGGAAAAATAGGCTCGTACGACAAATGTGTTGCCATCCAGCCAAAGAGCAAAAAAACAGGAATCATCGTAATCAACGTCGGCTTAAACGACTTTTTCATATATTCTAAATTAGCATGCATTTGTTCTTTCTGAATTTTCAGCATTTCATCGGGTTTGTCACGCAGCGTCTTCATTTTATCTTGAGATTCACGCTGCTGATCTCGAAGACGTTTCATTTCTGCCTGATTCGTAAAGAACTTGTAAACAAGTGTCATCAACAATGAAATCAGCAGAGCAAGAACAACAATCGCCCAGAACGGACTTACATTAAACAACGGCTGAAAAACGGGATTTAAAACTGGATCTAAAAAACTCATATCCCGTCAGCCAGCACTACGCTATATAAAGATTGTGGAAACTCAAGAAGAACGGAAAACACACTCACTTTTACGGAGAGTAGGAGAATATTCCCATTCACATTCAGCTTGCTGGCTGCAAATCGTTGAACCATATTGATTATACGTTTCACATGACAATCTACTAATGACTAAGCATTCATAATAAAACAACTTTTGATTATAAATCCAGCTACAGCTCGTATTATATAGTTGACAAACCGAACCACCAAACTCCTCATAGAAACGACAGGATTGTCCTAAAGGATTCACACACTTGCTCTTTTTGTCATCAACACTATATAGCCATTGACAAGAGGAAGACTGAGCGCACATCGCTGCATCTGTCAGAACACTGCAATTAACTTCCTCCTGTTCAACAGCAACAGGAATATCAACAGGTGCTGTGCAAAAACCATCCACACAGCTTCCGATACAGATTGTCCTTTCAGAAACAAATCCACCTTCTGGAGTACACTTTCGTTCATACTGTTCGGAGAGTCCTGGCGTAGAGACACAAATATTTTTTTCCAATTCTGTGCTTGAGACCACAGCACCATTAGTAGAATTAATACTTTCGAGAATAAGTTTATTCCCATCAACCGTACATATCGTTTGTAGAACAGCACTTGAATCTTCTCCTAAAAAGGAACGCTCAGAAGAATCAGGAACACAAGAAGTAACTATAAAAGTAAGAGTCAATACAAATACCACCTGCCATCTTTTCATCACCATCTCAGGACAACAGAAAGGAAAGCAGGTATTTAAATCTTGGTGGTTATGATCTTACACGACATTCGTATTCTCTATTTGTAGAATTAAAAGTCCAACTGCAGCTAGTGTTATAGCGACTACAGATTGAATTACTATCATGAGTGGGATTGCCATAGGAGTTATAAAAATCACAGGAATGAGGTTGGGATAAGCCAACACATTCATAGAACTGATTACTCCCATTGGCTTGATTAAAAGTCCAGCTGCAACTAGAATTCTGACGACAACTTTCGGACGAAACATAACTCCCACAAGACAAAGTAGAGGATATAGTAATATTAGTAGTGTTTCTTCTTCCTGGAGTTAAACCGGTAAGAGGAAACCCTCTCGACACATTCGCAGGACGACCAATCGTCCCATTCAATGAGCGAGAAACATTGACGGCAGACCCATTATTTCTTGAAATAGAAGCATTAGTCGAAATCGGACCAGTATCCACTCCCACAACAGAACGACCAGACTGAACACAATAACCATTATCACATCGGGCCTTACAAATCACTGTTTGAGTAATAGCAAAAACTCCATTCAAAGAACAGGAACGTTGATAGCTTATATTGGCACCAGAACTGCTGCGCCCACAAACAAAACGTGGAAGCGATTGAGTTGAAACCGTCGCATTGGTACTTCTATTGGTATACGTAAGCTCAAGAGTATTCTGCGTTTCTGCACAAGCGACTTTAAATGGAGAAAACGAAATCGCTTCCCCAGCAAGTGCAGAGCCACTTGGACCTGAAATTTCTTCTGGACGATAATCCTGTGGTGCACAACCAATAAGAATGAACATAAAAAGTAAAAACACTGCAAAGTAAAAATATCGTCTCAACATCTACACCTCTTCAGAAAAAGAAATGATTATACTATAAATAGTTTTCTATAAAGAGGCACAGTTCACTTTCTGAGTGATTTTTGATATTTTATTCATTTTAGCGATGAAGAAACTAAGATTTTCCATTGATTTTGTTTGGTGTTGAGAAAAATCTGTGATTTTTTGTGAAAAATCATCCCATTTGGGTGGTTTTAGCCCAAGTTTGACAGTTTGCCAA
>DUGB01000118.1 GCA_013331555.1 Candidatus Woesearchaeota archaeon | reverse complement strand
ATCTATTTTTTGGATGAAGCCCTCAATTCCGTATGCTTTATAACGACGTTTGTTCAACTCATCACAGACAGCTGATTTCCCTGAACCGGCGACACCGGTAATGAGTATTGATTTATTCACCTCATTAGCAGAGACTTGATACTTAAATATCTTTAGGGGAGCAGAAGTTTAGTTTACTTTTGTTAGTGTACGACGAATTTCTCGTGACACAAACAGATTTGGAGGAGCAAACTTTATATATCACTTATGAATAATATTATTCAAATATGGATAATAAGCTGTTGATTATCAACTATTTAGGAAAACACATTCAACAAGCTTTTACGATGCACAACTTAAGTAAGTTGATCGGCATTCCGTATGCTAGTTTTTATCGAACTGTCCAAAACATGAACGATGTTCTTGACATAGAGGTTGTCGGGAAGTCTAAAACCATTAGTCTCCACGTTAATAATCCCATTCTAAGATCTCTTCTCGCCGTCACCTCAGATGAGGAACGTAAAGAATTTATCAAGAAAAATTTGATTATCAAAAAAATTGCAACCGAACTAAAAGTTAAAGATATTGTTGTTCTTTTCGGAAGTTATGCGAAAGGAAAGGAAACAGAAAGAAGCGACATTGATCTTCTCATTATTAATAAAGAGGGGAAAAAATCAGTGTCTTTTTCTAAGTACGAATTGCTCTTCAAGAAGAAAATTAATCCTCTCTTTATCACCCCGAAAGAATTTAAAACGATGCTTCAAGATAAAGAAGAGAATGTGGGGAAGCAAGCATTAGAATTCCATGTTATTGTAAATAATCCGGAAGCATTTTGGAGATTGGTCTTCAATGGAATTTGACCGGAGGGCGTACGCAGACTTGTTTAAGATAGCTCTCGCTGAAAACAGACTAAAAAAATCTTCGGATACATTTAAGATTAAACTCTTCTTGGATAAAGCAGAGAGTAGCCTGCTTATTGCAAAACATATTAAAGAGATAAACCCTACACAAGATCAGCCCCCGAAGCGGTATTGGGATTATTGGGCAATTACGGTTTCGTATTATTCCATGCTGTATGCCGCCAAGGCGGCAATCTTATCAAAAGGTTACGAAGTGAGCACCCATGACACTGCTCAGATTGCTTTAGGTCACCTTTTAGTTCCAGATGAATTGGAAAAAGCAGACTTGGAAATTCTTAATCAATCTCATAAAATCTTTGAAGAAGAGTATGTCCACGATTTTGAGGATGCGAAAACAGAGAGCCATATTGCTCGATATTCAGCGATTAAAACGTATACGGAAAGAAGGTTGCAGGAAGTTTTTGATAACGCCACAGAATTTGTAGCAAAAATTGCGCTTATGTTGGAAGATAATAATCTATAAAAAGCCGTCTTATCTTTGTTAAATGCAATTATTCTCTCACGTATTATCTCGACCATTTTCTTCCATTTCGATCATTTTTCCAAATTCCTTCTTCTTTCATTAAAATTTCTTATTTTACAGACGACAGTGGACACAAATGTTTATAAACCATCACACTATCTTTCCCGCTATGGACAAAAAGAGGTTGAGATGTGATAGCTCTAGTCCTGTTTCTCTCCCCTTTCCAGCAAAAAAAGCCCAAATCACCCTCTTTATCATTCTTGGTATTGTTATTCTTCTTGCTGTTGTTTTATTTATCCTCTTCCGTCAGGAAATAATTTCTATTCGTCCCGGCGAACTTATTCCTACTGAAAAAGGTAAGCTCCAAAACTTTATCACTGCGTGTCTTGAACAATCTGGCGGAGAAGCTCTTACCCTTGTTGGACTTCAAGGAGGATATATCGAACTTCCCGCAAGCATAAGTCGTGATGCTAACGCTCACGTTCGTCTCTCTCCTTCTCTTGCTATCCCTTATTGGGCAGAAGGAAGTACTGTTCGAGTTCCTCCATTAGCAACGATTAAAGATCAGATTGACACGTACATCGAGCAAAATGTTCGTTCGTGCTTATTTGATCTTCAGCCTTTCCAAGAAACGTACGAAATTCTCGAAAAGAGCCCACCGCAAGCTAACACCGAGATTACCACGAACAAAGTAACCTTTAATCTTGACTGGAATATCGAAATCCGCACCAAAGACGGGCAAGTTATCTCTGAGCTTCAACAGCATCAGGCTGAATCTCCCATTAAACTCAAAAAAGTGTATGACCTTGCCGCTGCTATCATTGATCAAGAGATGGCTACTCTCAAACTTGAAGATATCACGCAGGATCTTATTTCTTTAGATCATCCTGAGGTTCCCCTTGCGGGAATGGAACTGCGCTGTTCGCGGAAAGAATGGAGTTCCGTTGTTGCTCGTGATCGTGTACAAGAGTTATTACGGATCAATCTCCGTCAGCTTACGGTAAAAGGAACTGACTTTTCAACATTTCCTGATGAATTTCCTTACTATCAAAACCATTATGTCTGGAGCTTAGGCGACACTCCTGACCCATCCAAAACAAGCGTTATTTTTCAATACGATCCGCGTTTTCCTACTACGTTTCAAGTTACTCCTTCATCAGGAGATACGCTCCGCAGCAGTTCTTTAGGAGGCAGCGGACTTCTATCTAATCTCTGCATTCAAACGTGGAAGTTTACCTATGATATAATCTATCCTCTTGTTGTCCGTGTTCGTGATGAAACAACCGGGTATGAATTCAATATCGCTTTAACAGTTCATCTTGTTCGTAATCTTCCTAATCGTGAAGCACCTTTGACTGCTCGTCATGATAACGATCTTGATTTTGGTGTCGATTCTCGCTTCTGCAACGATCGCCGTATTCCGATGACGGTCCAAACATGGGAGAAAATCGAATTGGCGGAGCAAGGTATTTCTTCTCTTGAACCATTGCCTGATGTCAATTTGACATTTACGTGTCTGACCGCGCTCTGCCCGGCAGGAACAACAACGATGAACGTTGCCGAGAAGGGCTATCAAGCTAGCGTCACTAAAAACTTTCCGTATTGTGTCGGAGGCATTCTTCGCGGTACAAAACCAGGATATCTCGAACAATGGACGCGGGTGGTGACTTCTCCTGGNNTTGCTTGAACAAGGTACTGTAGAATTTCTTGCCGGCGCTGATTTTACGTATGGTGTTGACATCACGTTGTTTTCCAATGACGAATTGGTAGGGGGCTACAAATTTAATTGGACTCCTTCATCCCAACAGCTCGAAACAGCGGAGCAAGTATTATTTCACACGATTGCTGATGCTGATGCATCCCAAGAAGAACGGTTTCAGCTTCTTGCGAATCTAGAACAATTAAGTGCTCAAATCCAAGAACCGGAAGTGCGTTAAGATGGCTACTCTCACCAATATCAAAAAGAACGTCGCTCTCATCTTCATTCTTACTATTCTCGTGATGCCTTTTAGTACCGCTCTCCAAATTAGCAATGTCCATGCCGAGCAAATCACGCCGAATGGCGCAACCATTGCGTGGACAACAGATGAATCTGCCGATAGTGTTGTTCAATATGGTGATTCTCCTGCCGTATCACAAACGACAGGTGATGCACGTCAAGTGCAAGAGCACCGTGTCGAACTGCGTAATTTGCAGACTGATGCATTATATTATTATGATGTTCAAAGCAGTGCTGTCCGTGATACAAATGACGGCAATCATTACACTTTTGTTACCCTTCCTCCCGATACAACTCCTCCCACTATTACCACCACGATTCCCACTGTAGTTCAAGGCGCAACTCTTTCTCTGACCGGAACTACCGAAGCCGGAGTTCAAGTAAAAATATTTGTCGAGAATGTTCTCGTCAAAACACTCACTGCTGATACAAACGGCAGTTTTAGTGCTGATATTCCTTTGCAGGAAAATCGAGTTAATCATATCCGATTGGAAGCTACCGACGCTGCCGGCAATACTGCCGCGCAAGAAGGAACGGTTCTTGCTGACAATCGCCCGCCAGTCCTAACGGTAAAACCAATCCCTGAAAGTTTGAACGAATCTCTCGTTATCGTTGAAGGCACTGTATCTGAAAATAGTTCTATTACTATTCTACTTGATGATCGTTCCGTTAAAGAGTTTACAGGTACATCTTTTAGTGAGCAAGTCCAACTAAATGAAGGCAAAAATACGATTACGATCACTGCCCGCGACCGCGCCGGTTTTGAAACTGCCCAAGAATTTATCGTTGCTTCCGACACCCAGCCTCCGCGGGTTACCTTCGAGTTCACTCACGGCACAGAATATTATGAAGGGCGTGCCGAAACAGATATTACCGGAGAGACGGAACCCGGAGCAGCAGTCTATTTATTCATCTTCCGTTCACAGACTACCGAACGGAACGCTGACTTTAAACGCGCCGTTGAGAAAGTGACTGCCGGTGACAATGGTGAATTTAAATTTAGTAAAGTTGAGTTCCCCCCGCCGGTTTTTACTAGTCTCAAAGAACTTGCTCCGCGCGAAGTGCCTTCCGGATTAGTTGATGTTACTGTTCCTGCTCTGAGCGAATCGGCGCAAGAACAACGCAAATCCTACCAAGTGTATCTCATTGCGGAAGATGCCGTTGGCCGTACGGGATATGCACAAAAAAGTGTGAATGTGAATACGTGCTTCTCCGGCAATTTTGCGTTTGACATTACTCCCATTCCTCAATTTCAAGCGCCGTATCGTCTTGATCCGGGATTGATGGAAGAAGGTCGAGAAACGATTCAAACTGTTTTTAACTTAACCTATCGCGGCAGCGGTGCGACTACTGATTCTACTGCGTCAGCCGGATTTGTCACGCCTGGTTTTGATAGTTCATTTGGCGGTTATACTGCGGATCAAGGACCATATCGCTTAAGTCAAGTGCCGCGGTTTGAAAAAGCGTGCACGCGCGATGTTGCTAATAATAATGATTACGAATTAGGATGTAAATTATTGGGCAATATCAATGTCCAGCCAAATCCTGATAAAACTGCCTTTTATGTTACTGCTCCTTTACAAGCTGCGAATGAATTTCTGGACAAAGAGGATAACGTCTGGGATGACTTCGTGCGTAAACGCCAATTAAAGTTTCCGATTAAAATTTTAATTAATTACCAAGAAAAAGAACCAACGGGCGCCTGGGGTCCAGTTCAATCACAAGTGTATTGTACTGATTTAGGGTATTTTGTTGATCGTCCCATTGACAGCGAAAAACTTGTTCCCGATTTTCTTGCTGAGGATGGCGTGAAAGCGATTAATGAAACCATTAATGCTATTGAGAAAGTTAAACCTTACTTACGCACCGCGATCATCGTTTCCGGCGTCAGTTGTGTTGGTTCGTTCTTAACGAAAATGACCGTGCGTTTCTATAGAATTTTCATGTCCAACTTTGAATCATGGATTCGCCGTGCTGCTGCTTTAACCTCAGATGAAGAACCTTGCCCTTCATCTGTTGAACAATATGGTTTGTATCTCGAAAGTACGATTGATCATTGGGCGGAACTCAGCAGCAAAGGCATGAGTGTTCATGTTCCTGACAAAGAAACCAAATCATTAGATAAACTCTGTCCGCAGACTGCCAAAGCCTGGAAGTTAGAAACGTTCTTTGACAAAGCATATCGTTATACCTGTGACCGCTTCTTCTGTCGTGCCGTTCCCGCAGGGTGGACAGAAACTGTGCAGCAAAAATCAGAAATTGACGCCGTAATTATCGAACAACAGCAATGTATGGCTTCCAGCCAATGTGCGCCGTTAGTGAAGATTGAGAATTGTCAAGAGCGAGTTAAGAAAAATCCTATTACCACAACTCTCGTTGAGAGAACAGATAAACCATTTACCTGCTGGCAAGATGCCGATGGAACATTATACTATCATTGTGTCAAAGGAGATCCCAGTAATACCTGTGAAAAATCGGAAGAACTCGAACAAAAGAACGTTTGGCTGCTTCGACCAATTTCAGAAATTGGAGTCTATAAACCATTGCTTTATGCTTCTGTCCCTGGGTTAAGCAGCCCTGGACTAAGTAATAATCCTATCAAAGGCGCTGACGCGCCGTGCGTTGCTATTGATAAAACCTGTAAAAATGTCTGTAATCAAAAGAAAGGATATATCCCTGCGAAGGATGGATACGTCATTGGAACTATAACCGGTCCGCAAATGATTGAGACTGCTGGCGGCTGTTACAAAGAAGATGCGAAAGGCAGTCTTCTTAGTCAAGATAGTCAAAAAATCTCCGGCACTAAACTCCAAGCAGGTTACACCCGTGATTGTTTCATTAATCCTGAACAGCCTCAAGATCGTTATCAATGTGTCTGTGAAGAAGATAAAAGAACAACTGTTCCCAAACTCGTCGGTGCCCGCGAAGCAAACGCCAAAGACGAAACCACTGGCGTTGCGGAAGAATGGGTGTATCAACAATCTCGTGTCTACGAAGAATCGAGCCGCACTGCAGGTACATATTATCCTGAATGGCGTTATTATTCTGGCCGTGATTTCAGTGCTGCGTTTGGACAAAACTGGTTGTTCGACAATTTCAAAGATAAAGATTTTGCGGAAACCAAAGTTGATCCGCATACGCAGCATGCCGGTGCATTTCAAAGTGCCTGTCTGCCCGGTATTAACGCTCGTCTCACTGCTCTTCAAAGTATACTTATTGGTGTCAAAGATTGTATTGAACGTGCGCAGTACACAGGGGAATTTGATGTTGGCCAATGTAAGGCGTTATTCACCCAATATGTTTGTGGCATGATTTACAAAGGTGTTGCTTATCTGGGCAGCGGTTGTTCACCTATTTCATTAAAAGATGTCACGGGCGTTGATGGCGACGATCAAACCATCCGCGCTTTCTTCGATTCTGGTTTCAAAGCCATTCCGCAAGCGATTGAAACATCGATCCAAGAGATCAAATCTGATTATGGCAATGCTAAATTGAATGAATTTTTCGCAGCTGGAACGCAAGGCTTCGCTGAATCTATTTGTCTTGCAGCATTTGGTTTTGATTTCCCGATGGGCATGGACTTCATTGAAGATGCGGCATATTCATTCCCCATGAAAACAAGTGCTTTAATATTCCCTGCCGAACGTGAATTAGCTACGTTCAATCCGGTCAAAGGAACCGCAACGTACAATTATAACGTAGGGATTTCTATTGTTCCTGGCTGTAAAATCCGCAGTTATCGCACAGAATTAAAATGTATTGGCATTGAAGATATGCCGCATCCCGGTATTGATTGCAGCCGGCAGCAGTGTGACTGTTTACGTACAGCAAACCAACGGCCGGAATTAAGCAACGAACGAGCGTATCTTGTCAACGGCGGTTCTGGATTTACCGATCTGCCTCAACATCAACGCTTTGAATTCCCAATTGAAACGCCACAGCGGATCAGCAGCAGTTATCGTTATGATCATGTTGTGGTGGAATTGACTCTTGATCCGAACGAAGACCCTGCTCAATGTTTTGATGAGGGATACAGAACAGCAAATGGAGGTAAATTTTATTATCCCATTACCGATACTTCCGCTCCAGGTATTGCGCAATGTTCCGTCGATCCAACTTCTGGACGGTTTATCTGTCCTCAATTGACGGGATTATTCGGCGGCAGTCAAAGTTATTTTGAATTTCCATATGTTGAATGTTATAATAAAAAAACGGAAGAATTTGTCAACTGTGAAACACCTAACCTCTTCTTACTTCGTGACGAAATTGTTATTAAGCCGTATCTGTATGTTGGCGGTGATGAAGTCTGTTTGCGGTTGAAAGATCGAGAAGGTGAAATTATTAATACGTTTCCATTACCAAGTGGCTTTCAAGGTCCGTATGCTCCACGTCTTCCGGTTGCAACGGTTAAACAAAATATGATTGCGGGTGGTGGTACAGGAACGATTAGAGCAATTGGAAACGATGCCAGTTCCTGTGGTGGTGTTGGCGGCGATGTGGAGATTACTCAATTTCCTTCCTACTCTAATAGTATCCAACAGACGACGATGATATTTCGTTACACTTCTGCTGGTTCGGGTANNCTTCGGGTAAATATACCGTTCAGGTGGAACCGCAGGGAAGTATTAGCGTTAACCCGATAAATGGTTATTCTCTACTTAGCGGAACTCTTCAAAAAAATAGTGTTAGTCAATTAACTATTGCCGAAATCAACGCTGCTGAATTTCAAATTGCTGGATTCACCTTCCGTAAAATATTCAGCGGCAGTCTTACTAGCGCAAGGGGCCAATGCACGTTCCAAGTCGTTCCGCCCGGGGCAAATGTCGCTGGTACAAATGCGGGCAGTTATGATATTAAATTAGAACTCTTAAAGAAAGATGAAAACGCTGGCACATCATGTATTGGTGCAGTTGATGTCCTCCCAAGTTCACCGCAAGGTGTGACTGTTGTATCAAAAAGGATCCGTGTGCAAGCACAAGCTGAGGAAGTTCGTATCGCTCAGAATATTTACGACGACTTCCAAGCGAAAAATTATAATCTCGTCGAGCAAAAAGCTCGCGCCGTTATTGAACGGGAAGAACCAGACCTTGACGATGCCATTGCACGATTCTATTGGGTTGCCTCATTGGTTGCCCGTAGTGAAAGTGTTCCCAACGCCGGAACACCGAAAATGCAAGCGTATCGTACTGAGATTTATAGTTTGTTAGATGGATTTTTTGACAACGAAGCGTCTCCTATCGGTTATACAACAAAAGCGACGGCTACCGCAGAATATCAAAAAGTCAAAGCCTACCTTTGTGAGATTGATCTTCAACTTGATAAAAAGTATCGTTATAGTACATCGAGTTCTATTAATTGTGAGGGATATGTGACGTTATGTGGTTCAACCGATGCCTCTAAACTTAATCCTCTATTTACCTCCTCCCTTGCCACACCTCCTACTAACTGGGAAAATTATGTTTGTCGCGATTTTACAACAGCCGAAACTGCGAGTTGTTATGAAGCAAATTGTGTTGGAAGTAGTTGTAAAGCCCAAAATAATTATTATGTCCCCCCCGACAAATTCAAAAATAACCTTTGGCAGCTTTATGGTTGTCCAGGAACACAGCGTTGCTGTCCAAAATCATGATCTCTACAACCAAACGCGGTTCAATTGTACTTTTAATTTTAGTTATTCTCGTCGCCGTTGTTCTCACTAGTGCTTTAGTACTTTTTCTGATGAAAAGTGGTCCAACAGAATCTTCGGCTTCTCCCTTAGCGGTTGAATTCATCCCCGAACGTCCAACAACTCTTACTATCAATCAATTCGAGTTTTGTTCTGATGTTAATTCCCGTTTTGTCTGCACAGAAAAACGTACTTCTTTTAGACTCGGTGAAGAAGTTCATTTTAGACTTGTTGTAGAAAGTAGTGTCAAAGATCAAGTTGTTTCTCTTGTTGAAAATTATCAGCTCACTGATCCTCCTGGTACCGTTCTCCTTCCTCTTGATGAAAAAAATGATTTTCATCTTAATCTTAATAGTCAACGGGAAAAAGAGCAAGTTGCTTTCCGTGATTATTTTATTGTTAGTCCCGAATCTATTCCCGGCAATTACACCCTGACTCTCTTTATTGAGAATCCTGTACTGAATAAAAAAGTGACGTTGACAAAAACAATTACTATTCAAGAGGACGTCATATCATGAATCAAAAAATAAATTGGTGTCAGAAGCAGAAAAAAGGTCTTGAGCTAATTGAGCCAAATGACAACGTAAGTCAATCCTATTTCAATGATGCCGACGATTCTATTCTTACTATGAATCAAATTATGGGAAAATGGAAAATCATTACGGCGTATTATGCGTGTTATAATGCTCTTTACGCTTTGCTTATAAAAGCAGGCATCAAATGTGAGATTCACGATTGCACACTGGAGTTAATGCCTCTTTTTGGTTTTACTCCAGAACAACAGCGTTTTATGAAAAAATTAAAACAAGACCGGGTTGATGTCCAATATTATCTAAAACCAATGCCCATTTTTGATTCTGCGCAGATTAAAAAATTTGTCGTCTTCTGTAAATCACTGGCTGAACAGCTCCACGAAGATAACCTTAATAAGTTGAGAGAGGATATAAGTCAAAAATGACTAATATTAGCCAAAAAGTGTTGTATTCATTAGATGTCTTAGTTCCATTCACTCGGAATTATGCTCAAAAAATTCATGCCAGCGAGCTTTCCCGGCAGCTTCATCTGCCTCAACGCACCGTGTCACGGAAAATAGAATTACTGGAAAATGCTCATCTTCTTCAGTACCAAAAAAAAGGACGAAACAAGTATTATTTCTTTAATCTTCAAAAAACAATCAGCATTTCTCTAATTACCATCATTGAATGTTATAAAGAAATCCAATTCACTCTTCAACACCCGCAAGTAGCCCTCCTCCTGAAAGAACTATCAACTCATTGTCCCATCATTCTTTTTGGATCATACGCCAAAGGCAAAGAGACTTCTCATTCTGATCTTGATCTTGTTCTCTTCTCTGAAGAGAAAAAAGAACTTCAACAGATAATAACTAAATATCCTTTTCAGGTTCAACCACAGTGGGTATCATTTCGACTATTTGAAAAACGTCTCCGCGAAGCTCAGCCATTAGCAAAAGAAATCATAAAAGATCACCTCTTATTTGGAGAAAAAGAGAGACTGATCTCTCTTTTCAAGAGGTATTGTCACCAATGAACGCGAAGATGATTCCTTTAGTCTGTATTCTTTTACTCTCCCTATCTTTCACTTTCGCTCAACCGCAAGACACTTCCTGCGATTGGTGGTGTAAAGTAGTTACTTTTATTCAGAACATTCCAGCAACCGGACAAGCCGTTGCTCTTCCCGCCGGTTCAATGCGTATCATGTACTCTAATGGAGACTATACTCTATTTAATACCCTAACAGAGGGTTTACAATATTATCCCTCTGGAAGAAGTCCAACGTCTCTGTCAGGCATTAATGCAGAATCTGTTTATGATGATTATTGGAATCGTGATCTTGATACAATTACCCGATTGGATTTTACTGGATCGACTCACGCTTACACTGTTCCTGTTGCGGGTTTAACCAACATCGAAAAACAAAATCTTTTTTGGATTGGCAATGAAGTGGCAGAATCTTTAACACCAATTTCAGTAAGCGCTTTTGCTGGCTATGCTCTCATTCCTCCTGAAGACAGTGAAGAAGATGCTTTTCCTAAAATTCAAGTTGGATCAAATCATCTTGCAAATCATCTTGTTTTCAATCCGCTCAATGGTAATATTCTTGGAGTCCAACAGACATCCGACGCTGAGGATAAATATTATGATTATGGTGGAGCTTCTACGTGGAATAATATCAACGCTCTTGTTGCCTTGCTTACCTGGGCGTATGCACAAGGACGATATCAAGACTATGCCCAACGTCTCGAAGGATATACTATTGTAGGTACAGAAAGTTGGCGTGCAAGAATTAATGATAAAGAAGGATTTTTTCAAGGACGAAAAGGAACATTCCATTATTGTGCAGCTACTTGTGCTGCCGAAATTCGAAACTTTGTTTTATTCCTCCCTCCTGGGAAAAAATATGAAGATTACATTTCACGACGCACGCCAAGAGAAAATGATGTTCGTATTGTATCAGAACAAAACATTATCAATGGAGATGTCATCATCAAAACTCCATCTCCTACTGAAGATATAGCAGAAGAGAGTTCTGCTTCTCGCGGTCGTGGTTCTGCCGCTCGTCTTGATGAAGGTGGTGGAGAAGGTGTCACAAGAACGGACAGTATTTCTTTTTCAGAAGCAGACTTACGTGTAACCATTAATTTTCCAAACGGTGTTCCATCCCTTAGTTCTTTTTCCCCTTCTCGTGCTGATCGAACGGTCCAGCTTCAGATTACTTTGTCTTCTGATGATGCATCAGGTTTACGATTTAATAATCGTTATGACAATCCGATTCGTAATTCTATTGAACTCCTTACCTTAAGTCTCACTGGGCCTGATCCTGCAACAGGTACTCGAATCTTATCAATAGAAATCACGTTTAAAAATAAAGACGATGAGTTTACACTGAGCGAAAGCGGTAATGATCTTATCATCGAGATTATTCCTGCTGCTCCCATTGAAGTTTCACCCGAAATTCCTGATGTTACGATGCTTAATGGGCCTTATGGTGACTCAACATATAATTCAGGTACAAAATTATTCACTTTATTGGTCAACGACGATGTTGACGTTGAATATAATCCAAAAACAGGCGATATAACGAAAGTAATCTATCGAGGAACTGAAACAGTTAAAAGCGTCATCCTCACCTGGAAACCAGAACGTGCGATTGCCTCTGCCTTCCGCTTTGCTTCTACCGTAGCAGATCCTCACGCAGGATATGTGAGCATCGCCGATGGTTTGGATCTTTACACTTATTTTACTGGAGAACTTTCTCAATTTCCTCTTTCTGCGGAAGGATTCTGGAATGGCTATTTTGGTTCGTTTCAAAAATCTGGTAGTAATACAATTAAATTTACCCATGACCATCACCCCGGTGATTCCGATCCACCAATTAGAACTCTTACACCTGACGATGTTACTAATAAACGGATTATCATTCTTCGATCAGTCATTGACACTATTGCGTCAGCACCGGATCTTGCTCCCATTACTTTCAGAATGCCTGATGGTGAATATCCCTCTTCTGGTAATGCTGATAGTAGGGGATACTACACTATCTTCGTTGGGGAAGAAGGTCATCTTGAGATTAGATTTGATCCCACCACAGGTGCAATAACAACTGTAGTTAATATAAACACAGAGTTAAATAAGAATGTAATCACAAATTGGAAACCAGAACGTGCCATTTCTTCCACATTTCGATCAGGTTCAGATCAATCTCCGGAAAGAAATCGTCGTTTCGTTGCAGCATTAAGAGATTATGGTTTCTTCACCGGTGATCTCTCTCAATTTCCTTCTTCTGTAAATGGTTTTTATAATCCTAATTGGGGTTCGTTTCAAAAATCTGACCGTAATACCGTTAAATTTACCTCTGACCCAAGAGTTCCAGGTTCTGAACCTCTTATTACGACTTTGACTTCAGACGACGTGGCTGATAAGCGTATTGTACTACCCAAATCCGTTCTGTCTACACTATCATTATCGGCTGTTCCTGCTGCAGAGCCACAATGGATTCCGCCAGATCAAAGCCAGTTTGGTGGTAGTATTGGTGTTGAATATTCAATGAAGATTGGTGATGGAATGTATCATATTAAGTTAAACAAAGATTACCTTCTTGGACAAGAACCGAGAGGTAAAACCGGATATATTTATCCTTACGGAAGTGTTATCAAATTTGATAAAAACAATGATGGAATTCTTTCTTCGACTGAACTTAATCAAGGGATTTTAGAACCAGGTTGCCCTCTTTGTATAGAGAATGCCAGAGATCTGTTAACTAAAAGTCCTGGTGGTGTAGTCACTTTTCCAATCTCGGAGACGGCAGAAAAAGTAGCCTGTGAGCGAACAAGTGGATTAAAAGATGTTAATAGAAGAACTATCCCTTGTCCTGGAGCAGCTCCTCCTGCTGGAACAGTTGAGGTAAGGAATCAATTTCTCCAACAGGAGGAGTTTATTCCTTCACCAACCAACCATGCTCCAGGGACAGTTAGTGCTAATTGTCCTGCCTCAACGTATTGTGTTACTAATGATGGGAGTTGTGTCAAAGAAGGTGATACCAGTGGTCAGTATCTTTGCATTAATAATGAGTGGGACGATTGTTTTGCCAGTGATGAAGAAGACTGTACCTCCAAAGTTGTTGGTGGCACTACTTATTATTGTATTAACAGTGAATGGACATCAACCCCTACTCCTGGAGTCTGTCCGCCACTTGAAATATCAGCAGAAGACTATCCCACCGTTATACGATTACGGAGACAGTTAGCTGATATAGCCGCATCAACCCAAACCGTAACTATTTCCGGTACAATTACAAGTATTAGGGTTGAAGATCCTCGGATCGTTAATTATCGCCAGAGAATAAATAATATTGAGCTCTTCCCTGTTGATCCGGGCGAAACATTTGTTTTCGTTCAACGTGATGGTGCTCCAAATATAAAAATTCGTGTCGTTGTTGAATGGGAAGGTGATATTCCTTCCGAGACTTCATCACCAGTTGATTACCCCTCTCTTCGATATTATCCTTCCGGTTATGACCGAACTAAACTCACTTCTAAAGATCATTTTGTAGTTTTAACCGAACTTGACAGAGTGTTTAACGAATATAATCTTTTAGGAGCAATCGGTTTGGATTCAGAAGGTTCAGGTTTTGTTTTTCATGGTGGTAGGTGTGTTAAGGAAGAGTATAAGCGAACTAATACTCCTCAGGCCGCAGGAAGTTCTGCTCTTAGTTGCACCGGTGCTCTTGTGGAAGCATACCGTTTACTCTATCGTCCTAATATTAATCTATTTAATCTTGATAGTTGGATTGATTCTTTTGATGATCCTAAATATAAACTTACTTGTACTGCGGACGACGAGAGTTATGGACGTCTTGTCTTAACAAAAATCAATTGGTTAGAAAGCCCGAACAGTGTACTCCAATTAGGAATACCAGTAGATTCTCTTACACCCGTAAATTTTGATGATAATCATCTTTATTTCATTTCAGTGTCCCATGAAGCGACGGTTGCACCTCACAATGGAAAACGTTTCCATCATCATTTACCGATAATGTACAAAAAAGATGGCAACTTTTACCTTTTTGATGCCACAAGCTCAATGCAAGTTTATAATAGGGCTGTTTCATTTAATCGGATTAAAACCTATTTTAAAACCACTCTCGCAGGTGGATCACTTGGATATAGCGCAGCTTCTGCTCAAGTTGACATTCTTGCTCTTCCTAAACCAAATCTGGCGGGCGCGGCCGTTGCTGGCGGTGCCGATGTAGCAGTTGTTGATCTTCCAATCACTTTAACGGAAGGGGAAGAGAAAGAAATAACAACTCTTTACCCGATTGATGTAGTAGCTGGTGCGGAAGATACCCGTATAGCTTCCGTAACAGGCGTTAATAATAAACTCATAATATTTGATCTTCATCCTGGTACGACCACGATCACTTACACACTTCAACAGTCCCCCACTCAAAAAGTAACTCATCAAGTAGAAGTTATCGTCATTGCTTCTACAACTCCACTTGAAGGTGCAGAGGATCTTCCTGACGTTCCGCCTCCAGTTCCTACTCTTCTGGTCACTGTCTGTCGTAGCTCTCAACGTTGCAAAGAGATTGACGATATCTGGAAAAAAATAAATCCCATTATGAATGGAAATAAAGCTCTCTTTGTCTTTGACGTCAATGAGTTTGCCGGATGGAAAAGATATAGTGATCTCTACGAGAAAAAAGATCTTTCTTTCTCTCAATTTATTATTCCTCCCACCAAAATTGCTCCGGGCTTAGAGTCAACGATCAAGAATCTTAAATCGGACTTAACCAAAAACGGTTTTAGAATTGAAGACCCTGTCGATCCAAGAGGAACACCAGAACTCTATGCTGCTCTTCTCAAATTCCGTCAAAAAGCAACTGAAAATGGTTTTAGAGATGATATTATTATTACTTCTATGAAAAGGAATAAAGAGGATGACAGTTTTCATAATACTGGAAATGCTGCGGACGTAAGAACTAACAACTTGAATTTAGAACAACGATTAATGCTTCTCAAAGCCGCAGTGGAGACTGGATTTGGAGAAATCCTTCATGGTGAAACAACTTCAACAAAAGGACTTAATAACGAAGAGAACAAACAGATAAAATGTTTCTGGTATGATGGTCATGGAGATCATTTACATATTGGGTTAGCTCTCAAATCATCAAAATGGGAGCGTTGTATTAAAAACCCGAGTGAGAGTTCCTAACATGATCCCCACAACCATCCTCTCCATCCACACCCATAAGCTCATCAACACTCCCGACAAAACAATTAATATGTATTAAAAACATCATTCATCAGAAAAGCTTATTAATATGTACCTTATACATAATGTATGAAAAACATATCATTCATTGGAAGAAGACAGGAATTAGCGTTAATCAAAAAATTGCAGTCTAAAAATTTCCTCTTGGTGGTGAAAGGCAGGCGAAGAATTGGAAAAACAACCCTGCTCACAAAAGCGTTTCCTGATGCGGCGTATATTTTTATCTGGCCTAATAAATCTCCCCGCTGGATGATCGAAAGAATTTGTGCCGACCATAAACTTCCTACATTCAATACGTTCACAGATATCCTCTCTTGCCTTCTCGACCAAAAGAAAGTGATCATCATTGATGAATTCCAGAATTTCCTTCAGGTGGACAGCTCAGTGTATGGAGAGATCCAAAAGCTGATTGATGAGCGTAAAATAAATAAAACCTTTCTTAAATTGGCAGTATCCGGCTCAAGTTATTCTTTGATTCAAAAAGTTCTGAGCGATGTTGCTTCTCCTTTATATGGAAGAAGAGACGCAGAAATTACTCTCAGCCACCTTCCCATCCCCGCCCTGTTTCAAGAACTCCAGATGCCCTTGCGGGAATTTATCGAGTTATGGTCTGTGTTTGAAGGAATCCCTTACTATTATGAATTAATTGACACTACATTGACTG
Source organism: Candidatus Woesearchaeota archaeon (assembly GCA_013331555.1). Classification (GTDB taxonomy): domain Archaea; phylum Nanobdellota; class Nanobdellia; order Woesearchaeales; family GW2011-AR9; genus UBA10204; species UBA10204 sp10204u. Next base: position 8,370 of record DUGB01000118.1, on the reverse strand, counting down.
CCCAAGAGAATATCCAGCACTTAATCTTAGCTAAAAATGCCAGTTTGCAGAATGAGGGAAAGACCCTCTTAGCGGTTGAATTTGGAAAAGACTCCAAGACATATAGTACTATTTTCAGCGCCATTGCCGAAGGGAAAACTAAACTCCAGGAAATTTCCAGCCTGTTTGACGGCAAAAGCAATGAAGTTATAAAATATTTAGATCTGCTGCGGAATGAGTTTAAATTAGTGCAGCGAGCCACCCCTCTTTTGGCTGATCCTCGTAAATCTAAAGAAGGCCATTATTTAATTATTGACAACTTTCTTCATTTTTGGTTTCATTTTATCGATAAACAGCGTGATTATATTGAACAGGAACGGTTCAAGGAAGTACAGAACTTTTTTAATGCGAATTTCAATGCTTTTGTGGGCAGAAAATTTGAAAAATTTATCCTCCAATTGCTTAATTCAGGGATTATAACTCTTCGGAATGAAGATAAAATGGGTTCACAATGGGGTTCAATACCCGGCGCTAGTAAGGATAAAAACCAATATGAAATTGATATCTGTGCAATCAATGAAAAAAAGAAAGAGTTGCTGTTGGGAGAATGCAAATGGGAAGAGCGGGTTGATGCCCGAATGATCATCGCAGAATTGCAGCAGAAAGCAAGCTATCTTCCTTGGCATCAGTTTGATCGGAAGGAATATTATGCTCTTTTCGCCAAATCATTTAAAACAAAAATTTCGAAGGAAGGGGTATATTTATATGATCTTCAAGATATCAAGAGAGCCTTACAACGACCATGACCGCNNCCATCCACGCTCGCGAGATTCTCGATAGCCGCGGCTATCCTACAGTTGAAGTAGAACTAACTACCCCTAAAACTACCGTCACTGCTTCCGTTCCCGAAGGTGCTTCCACAGGTGTTCACGAAGCCGTAGAACTTCGCGATCACACCAAGCGCTATCATGGTTTAGGCGTTCAAAAATCTGTTCGCATCATTAATCGTATTCTTGCCCCCAGACTAAAAGGTAAAGACTGCACCCAGCAGCAAAAAATAGATCAGCTTCTGATTTCATTAGACGGTACTGATAATAAGAGAAAATATGGGGCTAACACTATTCTTGCTATCTCCCTCGCCTGCGCCAAAGCGGCTGCTGCATCTCAACAAATTCCGTTATATCATTATCTTCATCACCTTGCTAAAACAAAAAAGCCACTCACTCTCCCCACACCATATTTCAATATTCTTAACGGTGGAAAACATGCTGACAGCACGTTAAGTTTCCAGGAATTCATGATCGTGCCGCAGCTCAAAACATTCAAACTGAATCTTCAAGCAGGAGCCGAGATTTACCACACTTTAAAAAAAATCCTTCATCAACGCTACGGCTCAGGATCGACAAATGTTGGTGATGAAGGCGGATTCTCCTGTTCTAAAATAAAAAATTCTGCCCAAGCTCTCGATCTGCTCTCTAAAGCAATTTCTCTTGCCGGTTACACCAAGAAATGTGCGTTAGCAATCGATGTCGCCGCCAGTTCGTTCTACAAACAAAAGTATTATCTCGTTGACGGCAAGAAACTCTCCGCAGAATCATTTCTCCACTATTATCATCAGCTTGCTTCCAAATACAACATAATCTCTCTTGAAGATCCATTTGAACAAGAGGATATTGACAATTTTGGCAATATCACCGCACAGACTACTCTTCAGATCGTGACTGATGATCTCACTGTAACGAATCACGATCGTTTAGAATGGGCAATACATGAACACGCCGGCACTTGCCTTTTAGTCAAGCCAAATCAAATTGGCACTCTCACTGAAACGCTCCAAGCAGTTCAAACTGCCTATGAACACAATTGGAAGGTCATGGTCAGCCATCGCAGTGGTGAAACAGAAGACACGTTCATTGCCGATTTAGCTGTTGCTCTAGGTTGCGGCATGATTAAAGCTGGTGCTCCGTGCCGGGGAGAAAGAGTCGCAAAATATAATCGTTTATTAAGAATTGAAGAAGAGTTGATGAAGCAGAAATAGTTAAATTCTACTCTCACTAGCTCAACAATTCTTTTGGTACCTCAAACTTCTGTCCAGAAAATACAATTTCTTCACAAGCAGAGATACATCTTTTACATACACCCATCATAAATTCATATTTCTGCATAATCTCCTCGCTCTGCACTGCCGAACCGTAACGGGCTTTTTCTCGTTCATCTACATCGGTCTCTTCTTCTTTCTCTTTGTAAACCATTATCCTATCAATAAATTCATCATCATACTCAATTAACGCCTTATCTTTAACGTGGCGCAAAAATAAAGCAGTACATTTTTGACTTCTGCTTTCCACGTCAAACTTCGCTAGAATTGCTAAACCACAATAATACATCGTGTAAAACCATTCTTCTGGAATTTTGTAGTCCAAGCGTTGCTTTTTGTAAAGATCACAAATTCCTAAGTTCGTTTTTGCCTTTTGGACATATTCCTCTGCATTTTTATCATCTTTACCAACAAAAAGAAGACCTTTATGCTTCTTCCTTTTCTCTTCGTCTTTCTTAGCACTTGAAAAGCACTCATACACTTTTGGTTTGGTTATCATCTATTCACCCCTCCCATGAATTTAAAAAATCTTTCCTGCCCAAATAAGACAACACCTCTTTTAGTTGCATCTATAAATGATCTATTGTGCTTTTGTAGCTCCGTTTTAAACTCACTTTCGGTAAAATTAATAGCATGTATTTTCTTCGATTGCGTTTTCTGAACTTTATCAAGAATTTTTTGTACTTTGACAAAGCTACTTTTAGATGTTATCCCCACAATATCTATATCCTCTGCGTGCTGGGGAGCGTGTAGAATACTCCCATAAAGAATCACAAAATCAGTCACTGCTTCCAACTCATTAAAATTTACTTGCCATCGTCTTTGTTTTACAGTTTCTTCTGTTAAGTAAAGAGTAAGAGCTTTTTCCACAATGATGTTATCCCAATTAAGATCGACCGTATAGGTACTTGTCTTTCCTGTTCCAACTGATGTTAAAACAAGATACTTTATTTCTTCAAGCTTTTTAATCAGTTTCCATGTTCCAACACGACTCATCTTAAGTTCTTTTGCTAATGAAGTGACTGTGTGTTTAGTTGAGAATTCTTTAAGCAGAATTATCAGTAACTCTTTATAACTATTTTTCTTTATTTCCATTTTGTTAATAGTTATTAACTACTGGTTAATATATAAAGTTTTCTATTGCCCCACTCATTAAACGAGACCAAACAAAAACTCTCAGAGTTGCTCTGTTTTGTCTGCGTTGCTCGCAGTGGTGAAACGGAAGATACTTTCATCGCAGATTTGGCCGTTGCACTTGGTTGTGGGATGATTAAAGCCGTTGCACCATGTCGTGGGGAAAGAGTGGCAAAATATAATCGCTTATTAAGAATTGAAGAAGAGATCAGTAGTAAGAATTACTGATTTCTGGATAATCGAAAACTTTATAATCCTAATTTAGTTCAAAGATCTTTATGGGAATTGTACCTCGCTATAGTATTTTTGATCTTGCTGTTCTTAAGAAAGGGCAAAACCCTGCTGCTGTGCTTGAAGCAGATATGGAAGAACATATAAGTAAATTAATCTCAGAAACGTTGCGTCTGTCACAGACACCACAAATCCCGCGATCGCCTCCAGAACAACCAACGTTCACGTATAGAATTTTAAAATTGGAAGTAATTCAGAATGCGGACGTTCATCTTAATGCTGAAACGTTAGCAGTCCTTGATCGACATGACATTAAGGAAGTTTTCCTATCATTGTTACAGGAAGTGTTACAAATAAAAGTAATTGGTCAGATCTCAATCAATAACGGAAAATCTCGTGGCATTACTATTGATATTGTGCCAGGAACATCTCCCGACAAGAGTAAAGTCGGATACTTAGTTGTTAGTTTGTTTCAGAAGACTGGTGTACGTAGTTTAATTACAAGCAATGGTCTATGTAAATCTTTAAGTCTTCTTACTTTTTCTCTCCCTGGTTATATTGATAATCTTGCCATCTGGCTCCATTCCATGGATTAGACTCCAAAGACACAATCTTTTTAATCTTCTCTTCACTCACTAAAATTCATGAACGAACAGCAGTTTCTTCTCCTCTGTAGCGATCAGGGTTATGATCAAAAAACGCTCTTCTTGATCGAAGAAGCGCTTTCAATTGCTAAAGAACATCTCGATCCCAAAAAACGCTTGAGTGGTGATACGTATTACGAACACAATATTCGTGTCTCAGCAATTCTTGTGGAGAATAAATCTCCTCCTGAACTTGTTATCGCTGCTCTGCTTACTGGTGTCTCGTCTCCCATTCTAAAAAAACAACTCCAAGCTCAATTTGGTGATGAAGTAATCTTTCTGCTTCTACAATTAGAAGCACTTAAATCCATCAAAGTAAAGAATAAAAATCTCGATTCTGAGAACTTGCGGAAAGTTATTCTTACCACCTTGCAGGATGTAAGAGTAATTCTCATAAAAATAGCCAACAAGCTTGATAATCTTCGTACTCTCGCCGTTTTCCCTAAAGAAGAACAACGGCGCTTAGCCGAAGAAGTGCTTGAAATTTACGCTCCTTTAGCATATCGTTTGGGCTCAGATAAACTTCGTGTGCAGTTAGAAGATCGTGCGTTTCAAATTCTGGAACCGCAGGAATTTGACCGCATTCAGCGTTTTGTTCAAGACTCCGCAGAACAGCGTGAGAGGAATGTACAGTATGCGATAACCGAAATGAAAAAAATCTGCGCACATAAAGTTGAGATCATTAACATCAAAGGTCGTTCCAAACATCTTTACAGCATCTATAAGAAAATTAAACTCAAAAAAGAATCATTGCAGGACTTGCATGATCTCACCGGCATTCGTATTATCGTCAAAGAGGTCAAAGACTGTTATATTACGCTTGGTCTTCTTCATGAACATTTTGAGCCGATCGAAGGGCGTTTGAAAGATTATATTACTAATCCCAAACCGAACTTCTATCGCTCAATTCATACCGGTTTAAAACTCCCTAACGGTCTTATCACGGAAGTCCAAATTCGTACTGAGGAAATGGATGAATGGTCTGAAGAAGGTATCGCTGCCCATTGGCGTTATAAGGGTGTTAAATCCGACCAACTCTTTGAAAAGAAAATCGCCTGGCTGCGTAATTTACTTAATGTTCAGCATGATATTGAGAACAAAGAATTTCTCGAAACGATTAAAGTTGATCTCTTCGGTGATGAAATTTATTGTTATACTCCCAAAGGTGATGTTAAAGAACTGCCTAAAGGGGCAACGGTATTGGACTTTGCGTATATCGTTCATGAACACATCGGAAATCAATGTGTTGGCGCTCGGGTGAATGGCCAGTTTGTTCCAATTAAGCATGAGCTTCACATGGGTGATATTATTGAAGTTGTCACCAACAAAAATCAACGTCCTCGGCGTAGCTGGGTCAAAATTGTCCGCTCCGCAAGAGCCCGACAGAAAATACGTAAGTCTCTCAAACAATTTGAATCTCTCGCTCCATTACACTATCGTACGCTAAAACCAGCCCTGAATGAAGAGCAAGGGATTCTTGTCGAAGCTCCTGACAATCCTCATGTTTTATGTGTTTTGGCTAAATGTTGTTCTCCGCTTCCCGGCGAACTGATTCGTGGTTTTGTGACCAAACGTCGTCTTGTGTCCGTCCATCGACCTGACTGCAAAGAATCACAAAAAGAAGAGCGCAACCATATTGCCGTGAGTTGGAAAAACAGTTTTAACCAGCCGATCCAGTTCGTGGTCAAAGCCGAAGAGCGATCAGGTTTACTTGCTGATTTACTTCATACCATCGCCAGCGCTGGCTTTGAAGTGCGTGAAGCGAAAGCAAAATTTGTTGATGCCGGTCACGCTCACTGCTCGTTTAAAGTCATTCCTCGTGACCTTGAACACCTGCAAAACTTACTTCTCCGTTTGCGAAAAATCAAAGGTGTCCAAAAAATAATGTTTGATTAAGCAATAAATTTGAGCATATCTACTACCCGACAACTATATCCCCATTCATTATCATACCACGCAACGATTTCTAATAATCGCTTGTCTACAACTTTCGTCAACAGCGAATCGAATATCGCCGAATATTGATTATGAATTATATCTGAAGAAACCAATTCCTCTTCGCTGTATTGAATTATATTTTTCATCTCCTTCACTGTCGCTTTCTTGAAGATTGCATTCACTTCTTCTGGAGTTACATCTTTCTTCGTCTCAATTGTAAATACCGTTACACTACCATCCGCGACAGGTACACGAAATGCTGAACCTCGTATTTTTCCCGCTAATTGTGGTATTGCTTCAATCGTTGCTAAATCCGCTCCTGATGATGTTGGCACAATATTCTGTGCTGCCGCTCGCGATCGGCGTAAATCCTTATGTGGTCCATCCACCAAGTGCTGATCAGCAGTGTAGGCATGGATTGTTGAAAAAGAACATTTTCGAATGCCAACGCTATCATCAACGACTTTCAATACTGGTGCAACACAGTTTGTAGTACAGGATGCATTAGAAATAATATGGTGGATTTTTTTATTATACTTTTTTTCGTTCACTCCCAATACCAATGTTGTTGTATTGATTGGACAGGCTTTATCTTCCTCACACTTACATGGTGCTGATAATAACACTTTTCTTGCCCCTGCGGTCAGATGCGCTGCAGCTTTGAACGGATCAGTAAATCGTCCTGTACTTTCTATTACCACATCAACTTTCAACTCTTTCCATGGTAAAATTGCCGGATCTGTCTGTGCCAACACTTTGACTTTCCTTTTTCCAATCACCAGTGAATCAGCAGTATAAGATACTTCTTCGTTAAATAAGCCATGAACAGAATCATATTTTAACAAGTGCGCGAGTGTTTTCGTGTTGGTAACATCATTCACCGCCACAAAATTCAATGATTTATCGTTCCACCCTGCGCGGAGAACCATTCTTCCAATCCGTCCGAAACCATTTATCGCTACGTTAATCATGAAACACACCTCTCTTTTTCACACAATAATCTAGAAGAAAAAGAAAATGAATTTATAAGCGTTTCCCGAGAATAAAAGAAAAATTAAAAACTGTTAGAATACCACAGCGCTGCTTGTCCGCCTTTCTGTCCAGTTTCCAGATCAACTGTATAAATCGCTCTGGCTCCTAATGGGGTTCCAGGTACTAACGCAAAGACGTCGGCAATCGCTGTTGGAGTATGATCTCCAGTTGCTCGATCATATTGATCGTTTCCACCAAGGGCAACAAACAAGTTTCCGCCATCGGGTCTGAAATAAACTTTAGCTTGGCCTGTAGCAGTTTTATCATCGACACTCCATTTGCCGGTTAATGCCAATCGTTGCGTTAACTTTCCGTCAGGTGGCGCCCATCCTGCTAACACAAACGGTGTTTCTGCTCGTGTTCCTGAAGCCAAACTATTTCTGAAATCGAGAGCTCCTCTATTCATCGCAAAGCGATCAGCGAGAATTGCAAATCCGCTATTTGTGTCAGTCTCTGGAGCATAGGTATTTTGAGCATAACCACCCAAGCCACCTTGGTTCATCCAGCCTAGAAAAGCAGTAATTTGTTCAAGTTGATCTTGCGTTAGAACACTGCCAACACTTGCATAGAATCTATCTCCCAAAAAGAGAGAACTAAATGCATTTGCTCGTCCTTCAGCTCCGTCATGTGAAATATCCCCATCAATGGTGAACAAACTATTACTCAAGCGCGCTCCTGCAAATCCAGCACTCTGATCATCTTGATCACCAGTTAGCCCTGCTCGAAGAGTTAATTGTGGATTAAGGACAAGTTCCATCATCGCCAAATAATTCCACGCATCTCGAGTGTGATTAGATTCTCCTGCTGCCGTTCCACGAAGTAATCATTCCAAAACATACGGTGTTCGTAGACCAAGTTCAGCGCTATGCGCAGATGGATCAATCCAAGGGTTGTTAAAGATATCAACAGTGGCTTGACTGCCATCAGTTCGATGATAGTCTACATTGGTGTTAACATTTGAGCCTTGACTCACTCCAACAAATAATGATTGTGTAGGTCCTGTAGGTGGAACGTCAGGATTGGTATCATCTGCTCGTGCCGCAAGAGGAAATATTCCAAGTAATGTTGCCAATCCACCCACTGCCATAGGAAAAGCCGCACGTCCTGCCGCACTTAAAACAGGATGATCTAATTGAAAACGATATTGTTCTGGGACAAATAGTCTTGCGTTAGTACTATATTCAAAGTCAATTTCATCAAATTCTATTTTTTGGACCATGAGTTACCTCTTACTTATCTTTGACTTCTTAGCTTTCTTTTAGTCGATAATTCTATATATTTATTTCGTTTTCATTTATAAAGAGAGGTGAAGAA
>DUGB01000072.1 GCA_013331555.1 Candidatus Woesearchaeota archaeon | reverse complement strand
TATTTATCTGTCAAAGTTGGGTTCCTACGTAAAGATTCAGGATCATTATTAAGTTCCGATACTCTTCTTATTTGGTGATGGACGCTGTCATAAATATACGCTCCATCATTACCCTCTTGTAATTGGAGATAGTTACTCAAGTCGGTACTTCCACTCAGCCGGACAGGTTCTTCAGGATCCTGATCTAAAACAACTCTATCTGTTTTCAATCTGGTCATCAATGTTGACCCATTAGCAACAACTAAGACTCCCGAATAGAGCTCATTTTCATCTCTTCCTTCTCGAAGAGGATCACGTCTTGCTGGCGGGACAACTCTTCCTTCTCGTAGATATGGAAGACATTTTGCTAAATTCTGTTCAATATGATACGCAACTAACCAATCAAAGAGCGGATCACCAGGAATCATACTCATCTAGTATACAAAAACCTATATTTATAAGTAACGCGTCATTATTTTAATTTATATCCATTATTGGCGCAAGCTTTATCAATAAATAAAAATTATTAGTTGAATATGCCAAAATATGACCTCAATGTGCTCTACCTCCGCGCGGAGAATGCCCGGTCTAAACTTAAAGAAATCGCTCAAAACCTTCACAAAAGTTCTCCTCGATTGAAATACAATCTTGCGATTATGGAAAAAGAAGGCCTTTTACGTGACCCTTATTGTGTATTTGACTATTCCTACTTTGGTCTGCTCCTTTTCCGCGTCTATTTCAAAGGCGGATATATTAGTGAACAGGATAAAAACACTATAATAACCAAACTACGTGAAAATCCCTATATAACCACCATCTACGAATTCACGAGTGAATTCGATCTTACTATCGAATTTTCGACGCCGAACCCTTCTAAATTTAACAAAGAACTCAAGAAAATCGCCACTGAAATTCCGACTTTAAACAACTATAAAATTAGCCTTAATTTAGTAAGTCATATTTATCCACGTCATTATCTCCTCAAAAATCCATTACTGCAACAACTGTATGTTGAACGTATTGTTGGCGGTGACCGCGAGCGGGAACAATTTTCTTCTGAAGAACTTAACGTCATTAAACATCTTCTTCTTAATCCAACCGAACGTCTCACTTCTCTTGCCCGTAAAACTGATCTCAACGTCAAAACAGCAAAATCTATCGTTCAAAAATTAACCAAACGCAACATCATCAAAGGTTTCAAGTATCACATTGATACTAATGCTCTGGGTGTGTATCATTTTCGTCTCTTTTTAAAAATTCATAACACCACCGTCGAACGAGAAGCGCAGTTGATGGAATTCCTTACTCAAACCAAAGAAATTGTCCAGATGAATAAAATTGTCGGCGACTGGGATATGGAGATTGATATTCAAACTTTTGACAAAACAAAAACTCGGGCGATTTTACTTCAATTGCGAGAACAATTCAAAGAATTAATTGAGCGGTTTAACGTCATTGAATTTTATAGTTATTACAAACGGTCGTTCTTACCATTGTTTTTGTTTAAAGAAGAGAAATGAAAATAATATTCACTTAAAACTACTACCGCACCCACAGCCGCCGGTCGCATTCGGATTCTTAATCTTGAATCCTGCTCCCGTCAACGCATCATGATAATCAATCTGTGCTCCATCCAATTTCTCTGCAGAATATGTATCTAAATAGACAACAGCGTTGTTTTTCTCCACAACCAAATCATTTTTTTCTGCTGTATCGGTCAAACTAAATAAATATTGAAACCCAGAACAACCGCCGGGAACAATTCCGATCCGTAGCGCTTTCTTCTTCGCTGCAACACATGCTTCCTTTACTTTTGTTGCGGCAAGATCAGATAATGTAATCGCCGCTTTTACTGTTTTAGACACTTCTTTCTCTTTCATTTTCTGATGTTCTTTTAATGCTCTATTCAGAGACATTACTGCATCTTCCACTTCTTCATCACTCAAACCATGTGCTCGCAGACCTTCGCCAATCGGTTCGTAGGGGCTTGCATGACAGCCGNNACGCCGTAATTCAAGAGTGTTTCAATCAATTCTGGATGTTGTTCCACAACATCGCCAATAAGAGTATCTTCAGTAATTTGCGGTGCAGATTGTGCTGTAGTCATCATAATTCCTATTTCTGGTCTCTAGTTTTATAAATCTTCTGTTTATTGATGTTGTTACTAAATAAAGACAAACTTAGAACAATTTATAAATATCACTCATTATCCTAATAAATTAGCATGGAACATAGTTTCGATCAATATTGTATGGTTGCCCCGGGAGTATATATCTCCAGAGCATCCGATCGTGTTCCTCTACTCACCCTTCTAGGAGAACGTACACTTTCCATTGAGCCGATTCATCACTTATTATTAACTTATTCTTATCGACCTTCAACAGAAGAAAAAGTAATTGCCAGAGTTCAAGACACCGCGCGTCGTCTTCAAAACAGGAAAGCAGAGCATCGTTTTACCAACAATCCTTTAATGTGGTCTGTTGTTGAAGCAATAGAAGCATCACAATTAAGTGCGCTTGAGGGGGCAGTACTTTCTTTGCCAATGGCAATAATTAAAGACATTACTTCCTACAACCCTTCCTGCTTTCAGTTTATGCATGACAATATCCCTCGTCCTTCGTATCAGTATAGTGCTCCTAATCTTGCTCCTCACGCGTTTATTTCTTCAGCAGTTCTCCCTCTTCGTCCTATTCTTGCCTTGCAAATGGGTAATGCACAGGTTTCTGAATACATTCTCGTAACAGAAGCAATAGCTAGACGTAATTCTAATGAAATGATGAAACTTGGAAAGATATGGGGTTGCGACTTTCCGCTCCACGCTGATGCTCTCCCTCAAGAAGAGGTATCTCGTCTTTCTCGTCAATCCGGCATTCCTCCTTCTGTCCTTTCCACTCTTGTTTCTCATGCTAAAACGGTGGACATGTCTGATTTTGTTTTAGATCGCGATACAATAAATGTAGTTTCTGCTCTCCGTCGTTATGCTGTCACCAACGATTTAGGAGACATTCAGTTTCCAGGCGATGTATCTCTTGTTTATGATCCTGCGGAAATACCCGAAGCACTTGACATTTCATCAGTGAACTAAAATGAATCAAAATAAATTCTTTTTGTCAATTAAAAACTTCCCAGCGTCTTCTGGCTTTTCTCCATTGTCAGCAATTCACTAATTGTCTTAAAATCATTTTTCATCTGCTGTAATAATTCCGGATTCCTTCCTGAATACAAATAATTCGCCGGATGAATTACGGGTACAACTTTTACTGCTATCTCCGCTATTATAGTTGGAAAGACTTTTCCATGCATACTCGTTACGCCACTCTTCCCTAAAATTCGTTCTGTGGCATGATTGCCAATGGTCACAATTATTTTTGGCTTCATAATTCCAATTACTTTATCCAACCGTTCGCGGCATTGTTCCACTTCTTCTTTCGCTGGCGGTCGGTTGTTTTCCGGACGACATAGAATTGTATTGGTCACAAAAACATCTTCTCGTGTCAAACCAACTGATCCTAACAATTCACTCAAAATTTTCCCTGACATCCCGCAGAAAGGAATTCCTTGTTTATCTTCGTGTGCTCCCGGCGCTTCTCCAATAAAAAGAATGGGTGAATTATAATCTCCTGAACCAAACACCACCTGTGTTCTTGAAGCACACAAAGCAGGACAGCGTTCGCAGGTATTATACTTTTGACGCACTAAATCTAAAGACATCAACAAAAAAAAGAAATAAAAGCTCTTAAACTTTACCTTTTCATATACTCAACATATGCACATTTTCCACATACTACTCGATTAGCGTGCATCCCTAAAAATGTTCCTGGACCGCACTTCGGGCAGAATTTATTTTTTCGCTTAATACTTTCACCAGAAATATCATATAATGAACTTAATTTTTTTCCTTCCTTCTTCACACCTGCACCTTTCTTTGCTCCTTTGTCTGCAGGCTTGGGAGCGCCTCCAACCTTTGCCATACTTATTGACCTCCCTCTTTCTTCTTGCTTTCCTCAAGCTTTTTCTTCAAGTGCTTTGTTAATGGTTCTGTTTTTGCTTTCACTTCAGCCGAATCATACGCAACTGCGTTCACACTTGCCGTCTGCAATCCGAATCGATTACGAATGTTTTTTATAACAACTAACTCCGGCGTTGTTTTCAACGCTTTTGCCACTTCAGCTGCAACTTGAATATTACTTGGCGTTGCTCCACTGAACTGCATTGACGCTTCTACTTCTGTCCGTTGTAAAAATAAATTATTTTTCTTTGATTGTATTGTAACTTGCATTGAATTCACCTACTGAACTTTGATCGCGTATTCTCCTTTTGTCTTATGGCCAATTTTTTGGGCAATTTCAGAATGCTCAGGATCAGCAACATATAAACGGCCTTTCCACGTATCCGTAAAACTCGACGTCTTACACGTTGGACAGATATCTTCTTCCACAAACCGCTTACATATCCGGCATATTTTTTTCTTTGCCATTCTATTTCTCTTTCTTTTTCTCCTCAACAGCCTCAACCGCTGTCGCAGGTGTAGCCAACCATTCTTTCTTGCCTAAGCCTTCTTGGCGCATCGTCAAGCCAATCTTGGGATTATGTCTATCCTTGTAACTCACGGCAATGATTCGTGCTTTACACAAATCACCGACTTTGACCGAGTGACCTGTTTTCTTGCCCTGCAAGACTTTATCCTTGCTGAAAGAAACAAAATCATCCATGCTTTGAGAAATATGAACCATCGCTTCTGCCCCGCCAATTTCCACAAAAGCACCGAAGTCAGTAATATCCCGGACTCGTCCATAGACTAACTCATTTAACTCTGGTTTGTACGTCAGAAGATCAAACTGTGTATCATAATACCCTGCCCCATCGCCAGGAATAATAACGCCTTCCTTAACCTCGCCAACATCAACAATCGCTACGACAAACCCCAACTCTTTTGAGATAAAGTTTTCATACGCTAACTTGACATTTTGCAGAACAGCATCCTTCTTGCTCAAGTTAAACATGCTCGGCGGAACGCGGACGTAATCACGAACTTTTACTTTATAGAACATAGCTTTTCTCGTTTCAGTGTCTTTTTATAAAGGTTGCGGTTTTTTCCTACTTTTGTACTATCCCGTTTTTAGTTTACAGTACATGAACCACTTTGGTGGTTCTCATGTACAAACTAAATTTTAGAAAACGAGTGTGGATTGTTAAACATAAGCTGAGTGGCGCTTCTACTGAAAAAATATGCTTGTCCCAAAAGATAAGCAGAATGACCCTCAGCAAATTAATGATCATATACCAACAATTTGGTTGGGATGGTCTTAAAGATCATAAAACAGGTCGTTCCGATACCATATTGAACCAAAGTGCTGTGATTCTCATTTTGGATTTACGAAAGCGCTTTGGCTATGGTGCCGTCCATATTGAACATATTCTTAAACAGAAAGGATTTGCAATTTCGCACAGGCAGATAGAGAAAGTCCTTGTGCGAAATGGAATGGTTAAGCCAAATCCAAAGAAGCAAAAACCACGCAAGTGGGTTCGCTACGAATTACCGAATCCAAACGATATGTGGCACACCGATTGGTCATTTGATCCATTTACAAATGGCAATGTTACAGTCTACATTGATGATAGGACACGCCTGATTACGGGCTTTGGCCAGTTCAAACACCAGACAACAGAAAACACGCTTGCCGTGCTTTATTCTGCAGTTGCAGAATATGGCAAGCCAAAATCAATAATGACAGATCATGGTTCACAATATTATGCAAATCATCCTAACGCTGAGCAAGAAAAAACGCTTTTTCGTTCTACATTAGATGTTTTGGGAATTAGGCATTGTTTAGCACGTGTTAATAGACCACAAACGAATGGAAAAGTGGAACGCTTCTTTAGGACATACAAAGAAGAATATGCCGTTGGCACATTCTCCTCTTTAGGCGAATATATCAAACATTATAATGATGTTAGGCTCCACATGAGCCTTCATTATAAAACGCCTAAACAAGTTTGGGAGGAATGTAAACCACTTTCGTAATGTAAACCAGTTTCGGGATATTAGAGTTTTTTCCTACTTTTTCCGTCTCTATAAACATTCTCAAATAACCATTTTCTTATCTGAATTTAATCGAATCATTTAAATAGAGTGAAGAAATTAACCTCCAAGCAGAGAGGAATTCTCTGAAAAATAAATACGGAGATATAGAAAAGTATGAGAGACAACAATCAAAGTGGGAGTCGATTTGGCGGTTCAAGCCGATTTGGTGGTAGTAGCGATAGAGGAAGCGGCGGACGCGGTGGCGGACGAAGCGGCGGTTCAGGCGGATTTGGTGGCGGTAGCAGCTTTGGCGGCCCACGATCATTCGAACAGCGCGAAAAACATAAAGCAACCTGTTCCGACTGTGGACAAGAATGTACAGTTCCATTCAAGCCAACAGAAGGCAAACCAGTCTATTGTCGAGATTGTTATTCCAAACGGAAAGGCCCTCGATTTTAGTTTTTTTATTTTATTTTGTTTTCTTGTTTTTTCGTTTTCTGATCATTAATCCCGGGAACAAACCTTTATAAAAAACCGCTTCTTCATTATCCTGTGGATGTTCGTGAACTAAAAAAAGAGGTAGAGAACTTACCAAACATTTCTCACGCTGCTGCACAGTTGCTCCAGCAAACCTCAGCTCAAGTTGCTGTTCTTCAGCCATTCTCTGCTTATCCTCATGCCCGCCGTTTGTTCCAAGATCTCAAGAAAAATATTGAAGACATCAAGCAGCAGCATCGTATCAACGACCTGTTTTCACTCAACGTTCATCACCTTCAGGAACTTAAACTTGCTGCTCTTCGTGGCACATCATTAAAAGCACCGACTCTCGCTCATCGTCTTCATTATGATGATCTTCTTAGTCTCTCTGCAACCAGCCAACGCATCATCCAATTAGAGAACACCTTGCACACGTTTAAAAGAATCTACACCGAATTAGAAAAACATCTTACGTCTACATTTAGTCTTGATGAAACCGTTTCTTTTTTGACTTCATCTCCTCATC
The DNA here is from genome assembly GCA_013331555.1 of Candidatus Woesearchaeota archaeon. GTDB lineage: Archaea > Nanobdellota > Nanobdellia > Woesearchaeales > GW2011-AR9 > UBA10204 > UBA10204 sp10204u. The sequence continues at coordinate 4,401 of DUGB01000072.1, read as the reverse complement.
AGACTTTTTCTCTCCTTCAAAATGTCATCACTAAACAAAAAAATATTCTCGTCCATCTTCAAAACCACAGCAAGGAATTTCTTGGAGGCAGAAGAAAGAAATGATTACTTTTGCTATTGGCATTCTGGGTATGATTCTCATTGTCATTGCTTTTTTGCTAGAAGAATTCTCCACCTACACTCAAAATACCAGAACGTACAATTATCTCAACATCTTTGGCTCTGCTTTCCTAATTTATTACGGTATTTCTCTTCAAGGCTGGCCGTTTGTCGTGCTGAATTCAATCTGGTTTATTGCTGCGGTTATTAAACTATGGAAAATCTTTCATCGCAAAAAAAGAAAATGATTTTTATTGCCCTACAATTTCATCTTCTAAAGAAAGAGATCTTGTCTTTGCAGGTCCACCATTTATAATCGGTCGATATAACCTTTGAATGACATCGAGAGCTCCTTCTAATGGTCCTTGTGAACGTAATGACAGTGTTGCTTCTGCGGTACTACTATCGGGGGTGTTTCTAATATAATATCCAATCGCTACATTTCCTAAAATGTAACTCCCAACAATACCTCCTGAAGCAATTTCTGTTGGTTCAACGACAATTATTGCTCCATCTGCAACAAGGGAATTCATTACCGCAGTCGTAAATCTTTCTTTGTTTTCAATAGGTTTTATTTCAATCAAATGTCGGTGATATGTCGTTCTCATAATTTCTTAAGAACGAAACGGATTTATAAATTTTCTTACCAAGAAGTAACTACTTTATGTTTTTCTTTCCATACTCGCAGTATTCTACAATCGAACATTCTTTACACTTCGGCCGCAGGGGTGTACATAGCCTTTGCCCGTGATCAACAAGCAGTGAATTGACATCAACCCATGATTCTTGCGGCACAATTCGTTTCAGCATCTCTTCCGTTTCCTCGGGTGTTTTTGTTTTCACCCATCCTAGGCGGTTTGAAATCCGATGCACGTGTGTATCAACTGCAATCGCTGGCTGATGAAACGTATATGCCAGAACACAATGTGCCGTTTTCCGGCCAACTCCAGGCAGTGCTACCAATTCTTCAAAAGTATCTGGCACGATTCCCTTGTATTTTTCTAACAGAATGATACTCAATTCTTGCACATGCTTCGCCTTTACATTGTAAAAACCAACACCATAAAGAATCCTCTCCAGTTTTTCTCTTTTCATCGCTGCAAAATCCTGCGGGTGAGGATACTCTGCAAATAATTTCTTCACTAATGGAATGACTGTACTGTCTTTTGTCCGCGCACTTAATAACGTCATCACCAGCATTTGAAATGGAGTGTAATTTCCTAATTGCTCCAGCATCGTCAGCTGGTGTGTTTTCTTGAGAATCATAAATACTCTCTGAATAATAGAAGCAGTAACCATTTTTCAGAACTGATTAATCCATTATTCTTTTTCAATCTTTCGTCGATGAAGATAGTTCATAATTCCAAAACTGAAGCCGACACCAACAATCAACACCGCAACAAATCCCAACCACAATAAACTATAATCTGCCACAATCTCTTTTACTTGTTGGTAAATCCCCTGTCCAACGAATGCTGCCACTCGCTCCGGAAAAGTAATCCCTGACTTTTTCTCTTTCTCAGGAGGTAATTGTTCCACCGGAGCAATGTTCTGTTTTTCTTCTTCTACAGCCGGACATAAACAACAATCTTTGAAACAAGGCCCCCCATTCTGATTCACACCCTCTACTGCACAAAGCTCTCCATCATTGCAAACTGCATCACCACAAATACCAACTCCCGCCGCTCCACTTCCACTGCCGCTACTTGCACTGCTTGAACTACTTTGGCTCGCTGCTGGTAATATCCCTCGAATTGCTGAATATGATAAATTCTCTATTCTAATTAAGGACCCTGAAGTGTAACAGGTAAAATTTCCTCGTCGTAGTCCAGTACCATTACTCAAACAGTTTGTAAAGTCGGTTTCATTGACACCCGTACAACTATTACTCACCTCGCTCAATGAACCAATATCCATATTCTTAAGACAGACGTTAGTAAAGCCTGGGTTATTGAGCAAAAGCGATTTTGTTTGATTAGGCTCTAATTGGCCGCTCATATTGACAATGATTCCTGTCGTTGACAACGTGATCTCGACTTTACTGAGATTGATGCTTGCGTTCGAAAAATTATGGCTAAAATTGATCAACGGCACCGTTCCATCAAAAAAGACAACTTCCTGCACACCCGTAAACGTCCCGTTTGTTGAATTTCCCCCAATTGTTATATTCAATGAAGAAACACCCGTTGCATTAACGTTCGTACTCGTTCCTACTAACGTATCAACATCATCAGGAATTGTATCATTATCAATATCAGAAGAAAGAGTATAGTTACTAAACGAACTCACATTCGCAAGCAAGATTCCTGTTACATTATTATAAGAAACATTACAATCACTACTATTATCGCATCGTAAACCTCTCTTAAAAAGATAAGGTGCAGAACTAAACGTCAAACCATAGAACTCAATCTTTGCCGATCCATTTAATGCTTGGATGCTCGTATCTATCAGACCAACAATACCTGATTTCAAGAACAACGTATCATTAATGCTTAAATTAATTCCTGTGGTCAAGTTTGTCTTATTCCAATAAATCAAACCAAATGAATTTGAATACATCAACGCATTATTGAATGACAAACCGCTTTCATCCTTTAGAGGCTCTGTCGCGGTTGAAAAAACAGTTGTATTGACAATCGTGTTATTCTCAGAGTTAGTTTGGATATTAATACCATATCCACTAGCATTAATTGTATTTGCAGTAAATTCATTATTATTTGCATACCTGATCTGAATTCCTAAAGAACTGGCCCCCTTTGTCGTCAATGTATTGTTTAAAAACTTTCCTGACGATGAATTATCAATATACATCGCAACACTTGTTGTTCCGTTTGTCATTACAATATTATTGCTGAGATTGTTAAAATTAGCTAATTTCGTAAAAAATATTCCTTGGGAATTAATGTCTCCGTAATTATTAACACTATTATTAACTATTATATTATAAGAAGAATTTTCCAGATAAATCCCATTTGAACCATTTCCCGTAACCACAATCACATTTTTTCTTGCGGTAAGATTATCTGACCCATCAATAAAATCGAGCCCATATCCTGAAGACCCCGTCACATTAATAAAGTTCCCTTCAATTAAGTTTGCTGTGGAAACTTGATGAATAATAATCCCGGCTCCGCTTCCATTGCTGACAAGGGTATTATTTGTAATATTATTTAATCTGCTATAATTCCAAAGGCTCACGGCGTGAGCTGAAGAATTAAATGCATAAATCGTATTATTAAATACCACATTGTTGATCGAATCAACTTCAATTGCTATTCCTTGCGCGTTCGTTCCACTAACATTAAATGTATTGTTCATGATTCTGCTTCCATTCGTTCCATAGGTGATTTGAACTGCTCGTGATTGAGCAATTTCCTCGATTCGGATAGTATTGTTAATTACTGTCAAATTTTCCATGTCACTAGAGTAGATCCCATTACTTGTGTTAATGATTCCGCCAAAGTTCTTAATGGTAATATTATCAAATCCATTGTTTGTGATACCATCCCCTGAACGATTTCCGATGATTGTATAGCCTCCACCATCTAGAAAAAGATTGTTAGCGTTGATCGTAAAACAAGTTCCATTAAAAGTGATGCTCTGGTTCAATTTTCCGCTTCTTGTTAATGTTTTACAAGAAGCGATTGCTGGGTACGTCAATTCGCAATCACCAGAAAAACCAGTTGGGTATGACGCATTTAGAAGAGGGCAATAATCAACCGTGCCAATGCCGCTAGTATCAACACTATCTGACATGTTATCTCCAACGAGATAATAATTTGTTGTTCCATACCAATTATTTTCAGCGGTCACATTGAGCGGATTTCCCGTTTTACTTTCTAATGCACTGAGATAAATGTGATAGCCATTCCCTGAAAAAGAGTTATTGACAATAATGGGGCTGGTTTGATTTGTTACTAATGCAATCGCATAGGGCAACCCTTCAAATGTATTCGCAGTAATGTTTTGTGCTGTTGTCAAATTCGTATCTGAGCGAATTCCATACGTCGAAGCAGTTAAATTGCCGATAAAGCGGTTATTTGTAATTGTGTTTGCTCCTTGGATATCTCCTTGACCTGGGTTCGATGTTGGAAGAAAAACACCGCGATTCTGGGCAACTCGCAGTGTAAAATTGTTGGAATCAATAATATTTCCTGCTGCATTTCCTGAATAAAGAACCACTCCAGATACATCATTAAAGAGATTATAACTAATGTTGTTATTTTCTGTCCACGCCATTACTCCTCCCATTCCTGTACCAGAGATATTGTTAAAGTTGGCTTTGTTGAAAAGTGATTCT
>DUGB01000062.1 GCA_013331555.1 Candidatus Woesearchaeota archaeon | reverse complement strand
ACTCAGAAATTGTACTGTGCCCATAAAGATTTTGAAAACACTGACTGCTTAAGTGCTCAACTATTTCTCAACCACATAAAAGATCTCATTCTTTAATTCAATAATATCATAATTGTATTTCAATCGTTGACATAACCATTCCATCCAGGAACGGCGAGGAGCAGTCATTCTCTTCCCACTCATTGTTACTGTGGGAAAGCTAATCACAACGTAATGAGCAGGAATCGCGTTGAGGATTTCTTCTGTCTTTTTGTGGCCTTTGTTTTGGTCAAGAATATCAGTCATTTTGAAGAGGAAAGAAACATCGGTGAAAGGTAATTGTTTAAGGAACGAAATATCTGTAATATCATGAACAGCAGCTTTTCCTTGAAATGAAGGGTTCTTGTTCTGAAAGCAGTGGAAAAATTGATCCAAAAGTTTAATCTCTTTAGTGCTGAGGTCATAGGCAGAATATCGTTCAGGAATTTTTTTCCAAAAAATTAAAGACAGTGGATTGAGACCACAGCCGAGGTCAAGAACAGATTGAATTGGGCCGGTTATTCTCTGAAGAGAGTTATACAGTTGAGGGTAATATTCCACCCGCTCGCTTGTAGAGGAATGATTTTGAAGCAGTAAAGATACTTTTTTCTTGATATCAGCAGGCGGACAGTGTTCAAAAGAGATATGAGGTGTTGATTCTTCCGAACGAAATAACCCATATTGACGGCGAAGAAGGGCACGGAGTTCTTTGATCGTTTTTTTATAGATTTCAGACCGAGGGGAAGCATTGAGAAAAGCAGTGATATCTTTTGTTGACTTTTTGCGGAGAAGAATCGTCAGTTGTTTTCCAACAAAAGCATCATCGAGATGCTGAAGCTCTTTTTTGTGTTTAACGGCAGCAATAACTTCAGTTTGACGTTGTAAAGAGAGAACTGCCATTAGAAAAAGAACAGAAGAATGCCAAAGAGAATAAAGAGGAATGTCCACAGAGCAAATGAGAAGAGGTTAAGTTCCATAAATAAAAGAAGATGGGATTGAGGAAGATCAATTTTACGCACGAACAGAGTGTAGACTAAATAGAGACCGGCAGGGAAGATAATGACCGATCCGATTGAACCTAAGAGGATTTGAACAATGCCTGCAGCCAAGGAAACAAGGAATAATAGGAATACACCGACCCAGATGTCGTTCCACGATACACGAATATGCCGTTCCTTGGCGTAATGCTGAAGAAGCGACCAGCTTAGGAAAAATAGGGCATAGAAAATGATGACCGCAACAAAATAGAAAAAACGAATGCGGAGACTAAGGATACTGAGCAAAAATGCGCTCCAGAAGCCTACAGCGCCAAGAAATGCATATTGAGCAATACGCTGTAATTCGTGCTGAAAGCGAGTACCGTAACGCCAGACAACGTAGAATGAGGCGAAAATCCAGAGAATGAGTGGGAGAAAGTCAAGAAGCGGAAAATGATACGGAAAATAGGTGCCATTCTGGTAAATTAAGAAGAAAGAGAAGAGAAACGTAACCGCAACACCGCTCATAAAAATCCACGGCCACCACGAACTTCGTACGACTTCCATTGTTTCCATGGCTGTTGAGAAAAGAGCAAACTATAAAAACTTTTTTAAACGTAGTGAGATTGTTTCTCCTATGAATAAAATGGGAATGATCAGAAAACAAGGAAAACGCGTCTGGCATTTTCTTTGGAAAGATGACTCTGCATGGAGCTGGGTGGCCAATGTCATCGTTGCGTTTCTCGTGATTCGATTTGTGGTATATCCCGTTTTAGGAATCGTTCTGGGAACCAGTTATCCGATTGTTGCGGTGATTAGTGAAAGTATGGAGCATGGACTTCATAATGATGATCTGTGCGGAACAAAAATGGACTTTTTTCGGGAATCATTTGATAATTATTGGGATACCTGTGGAGGATGGTATGAGCAACGAAATATTACGAAAACAGGGTTTCAGGACTTTCCTTTTGAGAACGGGTTTGATAAAGGAGACGTGATCATTCTTTGGCGGGCACATGCTCAGAATGTTAGAGTAGGCGATGTGCTTATTTTTCAGGGAAATAGGCCACAACCGATCATCCATCGAGTTGTAAGAGTCTGGGAAGAGAATGGAAAAATATATTATCAGACAAAAGGAGATCATAATAGTGATAGTATCACCGGCCAATGGGGGGAAATAAGAATTAACCAGGATAGAATTATCGGAAAAGGGTTAATCCGTATTCCCTATCTAGGATGGATTAAAATCCTGTTTGTGGAACTTGTGCGGCCATTGGGCATTGTCATCGAACGGTAACTGCTAACGAGTTGCTGATTAGTATAGATTACAAATAGGTAAACTATTTAAATGAGTACAAAACTTGTCCTTTTACGTAAAAGGTGATGAGGATTATGTTCTGTCCAAAATGTGGTTCAATATTACGCCCAAAAGATAAGGGCGGGAAAAAAGTATTATTTTGCGCTTGTGGTTTCACAAAAGCACCGGATGAAGAAGCTACGGAAATTCGGCAGACGACCGAACCTAAAAGAAAAATTGAAGTTATAGAACAGTTAGAAATTCTTCCTAAAATTAAGATTAAGTGTACAAAGTGTCCCAATATGGTGGCCTATTACTGGACTCAGCAGACACGAGGTGCGGATGAACCAGAAACACGTTTCTTCAAATGCACAAAGTGTAATCATACCTGGAGAGAATATGCATAATGACCGATGTATTGACTTTCCAATCAGTGATTATGGATTCAACGCAGTTTAAGCACTGGAAAAAAGATCATTCTCGCGCACTGGTGTCGCATTTCTTTTGTGCGTTGACAACTGCCGGCGGAGAAAAAAGCCTCTGGGAAGTGGGATTCTTCGACCCGGCAGAACATAAAATTACGGTCTTTGTCCAAGATGAAACTGGAGAGATTATCATAAAACCTGCTGATGATGTCTTTACTGCCGGTGCGCCGGAAGTTGAAGAGTTAAAATTAGATAACAAGATCATTTCTCTGCCAGAAGCATGGAACGTGTGGCAGGAAAGAAAAGACGAATTCTTTGCTAAAGAAATAATGGGAGATGGTTTTGTTATTTTACAATGTTTTCAGGGAAAAACATTGTGGAACATTACATTCATTACGAAATCGTTGAAATTTGCGAACCTGAAAATTGATGCAACGACTAAAGAAGTATTGTCTCATCAATTAGTAGAATTGGTGCAGAAGTAGAGTATTTGTTAGTAAAAACTGGCTGTTTATCATGAGAGTGGTATCGGCTTGGAGAATATAGTTTCAACCTGCTAAGTCTTTATATATGTCTTTGTTCTGTTATTTTTTAGGTAGATGTGGTGTGTATTCTCCGCGGGGAATACGCTTTGTTTTTTCAAAAAGAGGTGATAGTCTTTATGACAGCAATCTCATTTAAAGCGAAGATGAGTTCGAAGAAATTGGATACTTTTTTTGTGGTGGAAGAAAAGAAAGAAGAGAGTTAATCTGTTGTGGAATGAAGTATTTTCTTCTTCCTTTTCCATGTGAAATATTCCAGTACTTTCTGAATTCACATAGCGATCCTTCGATATTGGTTATGGAGAGATAAGGATAATTTGAGTACGCTTCTTTGTACGCAATTTCTTCCCAGGATAATTTTTCACTAAGGGAGGTATTTATTGTTGAGAGTATCTTTCTCTGGATTTGATGTAGATGATGTAATCTTTCTTGTAGACTTTCTTGAGAAATGTTGCCATAGAGAATTTCCAAACCCCATTTCGCTCCGGGACCAATATTAACAAAATCGTTATCTGTCCATTGCTGCGGGAAGAATTTGAAATAGGTAAGATCCGTCCAGAATTCGCAGGCAAGGAAAGGACCAACCATCGGAAGTGCGGTTAAGTGAAAGAATGATTCTTCGGGTGTTTTCGCATTATCAAGTTTGGTGATAAGATCGGGAAGATTGATGTTGACGAGATTATTGATGATATTAACGTGTTTAGATCCTTTTCCTCCGGAAGAAATGATATAAGCGTTATTGAAAATTGGGCGAGTTTTCTGGAGTTGAGTAAATTTCCTAATAAGCTGCTCTTGGAGATCTTCGTTGATAGTGGGAAATAGTTGGATGCCAAGATCTTCATAAAGATTCATAAGATTAAAAAAACGGTAGAAGATAATGTTGATGAGAAGCGTTTCACGATTGGAGACTGATTTCAACTTATTGATGAGGTAAATAGTGCATTTGTCTAATTCACGATAGACATTGATGAGTTTAAATTTTTTAAGAATAGGATCATCAGTCCAGGGTGGTTGTTGTTTAAGAATGAAACGTTTATACCAGATTAAATGTCGTTTATAGACAAAGGTGAAGAAATCAATTTCAGTGGGCATGAATCGATATTGTTGAGGGAATTTTTAAAGAGTTGCTCAAGTTGATTTGAGATAGTGCTATTTATGGTGATTCTATCAATGGATTAAGAGGGATTATTGCTAAAAAAATATGACCAGAGGAAAGTTGATTTGTCTCACCGGTCCTGCAGGAGCAGGGAAGGACACACTTGCTTTAGAGTTATTAACTCATTTTTTAGAGAGAGGTCACAGGATGAATTTATTGTCTGGATCTTCTTTTTTTAGGACGACGGCGGCGTATGTTGTATCGTTGGGTTATGATGGAAAAGAAACATTACCAATGAATATTTGGGATGATATTCGAATTCAAATCTCAGAACTAGAAGGAGAGAAGATAGGAGAGGTTGTACATTCTAATAGAGTAATTGGACGATATCTTCCAAGCCACTATATGCAAATAGAAGTGGGAACTGTTGGAAGTAATCTAGCACAACAGCTGGCATCAAGGTATAAAGAATTCGTGATTGGTTCAATACGTGAACAGATTAGAGCGAATTCCGAAGAAGGAGTCCATACTCTTTTCCCTGCACGTGATTCATTTGCTCTCGCTGCGTCTCTAGATTCAAAAGTAGAGGTCTGGTGTGGTTATATTGATGCTTCAGTAGAAGTTAGAATTAAACGACTACGTGAACGCTATAACAATAGAGGTGATGAAGAAACGGTAGTTGAACGTAAAGTGAGAGAGGAATTACAGCGTGATGAGCAAGATAGGCGTAGCGGAACATTGCCGCCAAAACCAACTGATTTTATTGATATTAAGACTAGACAAAAAGTGACTATGGTTAATGATGCTTCAATAATCATTTACTATTTGGACACCTCAGAATTGACGATTCCAATGGCCGCAGCATACTTAGCAACAACCCTCCAAAACTTTTTCTCATATGGCCACAGTCCAGTGGTAGGAAATATATAAAAGAATCAAAGAGTATTTTTAGTTTATGGAATGTATATTCTGTGATTTTGCACTTAAGAAAAGAAAGAAACACCAGAATGGTCTTCCTTTTCTTATTCTTCATGAGACGAAGCATTCCGTTTCTTTCCTTTCAACAGATATGCCGGCAACAGAAGAAGGCCATACATTAGTTATTCCTAAAAAACATTATGAAAAGTTAGAAAACGTTCCGGCAGTGATATTGCATGATCTTATTGGACATGTTCAGTTAATTTCGAAAGCACTGTTGATAAAAAATTCAGCAAGTAATATCCTGCTGAATAATGGTAGAGCTGCTGGACAACGAGTTTTCCATCTTCATTTTCACGTTATCCCACGAAATGAAAATGATAAAATTAACATCGAGGTGTGGAAAGAGAAGAAGATTACCAAAGATGATTTTAAACTACAAAGTCGAGATCTTCAAAAGAAGATTCAGAAGATGATATAGTCGTCCAACTGGAAAACACATACATCGGTTGGACTCGTTATAGTCGAATAAGTGACATCTTGCTGTTGGCAAGACTTTCTTGGTCGACTATAGCTTAAGATTGGTCTTAATGTTTAGAGTGGTAGATTCGCTATCGTTGAAAATTCTGTCTGCTTCGACATAGCGAAAGTCATTGCTCTCAACTATATCAAGAAAAAGAGAGGTATTTGGAATTGTTTTAAGTGACAGAATTTCGCTACGTGATGCCCATTTGTTTTTTCCTTTAGCTGTTAGAGGGAGTAAATGACCAGAAGGTTCTGTTCCTTTGACAATAAAAATCTGGTGGTTATAGAGTTGTTTGCCGGCATGATAGGTTTTAGAAAAAAATATCCCCTTCAGTTGTAATTGACAACGAAGCCCAGCATCTTCAAGAAGAGATTCAGCCGCTTGTTCCAGAGGATAGTTGGAAAATTCGATTTTTCCGCCAGGAAAACCCCAAAAACCATGGAAAGGTTCTTTTGTTCTCTGTAACATAAGATATTTTCCTCTATGCTTAAGAATGACAGCAACGGCCAGCAAAGGTTTTTGAGTAACTTTACCCGTTTTACCATTAATGTACGTAGCTCTTTGTTTACCCTTTGCAGTGAGAGAATATTTTTTCCCTTCTTTAACAATAAGCTCTTCTTTCTGCAACTTTTGAAGGTAATACGCAAATTTATTGCTTCGTCCGTTCTTATTCCAAAGACGATTAAAGCTGAGCTGGGGTGTGTACATTAATGAGAAGAGAATTTGAGTTTCAAGATTGTCAAAAGTTTTTTGTTCTATTTTTGATTTGAGGGAACTCCAAGACTTCATAATCATCAGTTTGTTTATCTTTTTTTAAAGATTGTTGTTTTTAAATGGAAATTTAATGGAAGGAATGCATCTGGTTCTGTTATGTGCCCCGAACGTAACCAAGTGGAGTGAGAGTGTAACCTGGTTGAGGAGCGAAATGACAAAGAAGTTGAAAAAGTGCGCCGTTAGAATAAATTAGCTATTTCTTGATAGATTTCTGGAAAATTGCACTCTTTATATCCGGTATTTGGCCATGTATCTAAGTCATCATCTTTGTATCGTGGAATTAAATGAACATGAAAATGAAAACAAGATTGCTGAGCAACTTTGCCGCTTGCGTGAAGGATGTTAATTCCATCAGCATGAAATTTTACTTTTAGCTTTTGCGAAATGGTTTTGACAGCTTCAATAATGTGATGTAATTCCTCTTTTGGGATATCATAAATATCATTATAATGTTTCTTAGGAATTACGAGCATATGACCTTTAGCAATGATGTGTTCTTTTAATGGAGCAAAAGCTAAAACATTTTCATTTTCATAAATATTATTGCTTGGCGATTTTCCAGCAATAATTTTACAAAAGTTACATTCTTTCATAAATTAGATAGTTTATTTATATTTAATAAAAGTATCGATAATGCGCACTTTTTCAATTGCATTTAATAAAGGATTTACGAACGACGCAAATGCTGTTGATAGAAATCACGTGCTTGTTGTTTAGAAAAATCTTCAGTTTGACCAGCGTCAAATTCAGCAACAGTAACACCCAAAGCGGTAAATATTTGTCTAAACCAGGCTGAACGATATGTTTCAGTAACCTGAGCTTGAAATTCCACTGCTTCAAAGGTACAATTATCTTGTTTTTCTCGTTCATGAAGACGGCGGAATTGCTCTTCAAAGTCTAGAACAACCGGAATGATTAGAAAATCCATAGGATATTTCAAGCAAAAGGCATTGCCATAAATGTTCATGATATCACTTTGGCTTAAGTAATCTAATTTATAGGGGGGTATTGTTTGACCTTGTTTATGTTGATCAATTTGATTTTTTGATTGGATATGCTGATAGGCAATACCCGAGGAAACAGAACGGCTTTGAAAAACATCAATGCCACTATCCAAAGCCGGGAGAACAAGTTCTTGATATAAAATGAGACGATCTAAAGCAAACGCTTCGGCAACTGCTCTTGATGAATAATTTCGACCGCTGCGAACGAGTTCGTCACGAGCCCAACGTCCAACACCAATGTACGTTGGTTCTGAAGTGAGAATGACATCAGCAGATGCTAGAACTTCTTCAGGGGAAGGATGATAGTTATGCTCTTTCCAAAAATCATGAACATCAAAAACACGTTTGCTTTCTTTTACTGCTTCATCTTTAAACACATTCAAGAAAACGCCTTTGCCAACACCGTCAGGACCATCGAGTACAGTAAAACGACCACGCCGTTTAGATGAGTCGGTCATACTCTCTCACTGCTAAATTCCACACCGGTACACCACAAAAACGGCTGCCTTCAGGACAGTACGGACGTTCTCCAGCATACATTCGTAAAGTGCAGGGAGGCAGCAGATGCTTTCCAATCTGAGGATGAACCGCAGTTATTTGGAGAACTTCATCAACCATCTCCCGCCAGATTTCTTCCTGAGCGTTGTAACATAGCCGATTAGTGTATTTATGATGCCGATCCGAAAGATCACCACTTTCAACGACACGGACAACAGCGGCGTTAGGAGCGAGGTACTGAAGATCATTTTCTGACACGCCGTCGTGACACAACGTGTGCATGAATTCCCAAAGCTGTTCGCACACATCAAGAAAATACTTTTTTGCGGCCGGAGTCTGTTCATTAATTTTGGGGAGAACAACATCGGGTTCATCTCCGAGATAAAAGATTGGTGCTGTTTCAGGCACCATGCGATGACGCTGGTTTTGTGAATCAGCAGAATGGCTATGTTTTTTGGCAAAAGTGTAACTGACGGCAGCAAGAGCCGAGCCTAATTTAGTCATGGTGGTGATATTATTAGTGTTCGCGAAAGCGTGGTTGTGAGCAGGGTTAAGAAGATAGTCAATCGCTTGTTCATCGGAAAGATTTTCTCGTGATACCTGAAGCACGGTGCGAACGGCTGTTGCTAATGCTCTTTCAGCGTTATGGCCATAATCAAGAAGGACGCTTGTTTTGCCTCCCAAATCATGATCGAATTCAGTTCTGAATCGAGCAAGCTGGTCAACTGATTGTTGACGATTACCATGATACTGCTGATGAAGCTTGAATTCAAGACTTTCTTCCAATGGATAACGATCTCGCGTGGCATTGTCAAGATCTACAGAAAAAGTAGGATCAACGGCAATAACAGCATGAACCATGGCGTTGACCAACTCTTTTTGTTCCGTAGGAACATTAAAATGATCAGCACACATATACAAACGGAGAAGGGTTAATGCCGAAATAGTGTGATACAAATGAGCATGAGTGGCAACAGGAAGAATATAGCGGCTTGCTTCTTGCGCTCTTTTTTTGATTGCAGATTCCCAAGCTGTTATTTTATCTTCATTTTTTGTTTTGGCACGGGCAGGAAATATCTGAAAAAACTCTTCTTTAACAGGTTCAAGAAGCAAACCATTTAATTCTTGATAGGCTTGAAACGTTACTTCAAGCGCCGATTCAAAGATTTCTCTTTGTCGGTCTGAAAGTGTTGCGGGAATGGTAGCATTTCCTTTTTTGACAGCAACATAACGCTGGCTAACTTGTTCAGAGTTATAAAAAGGGTGGCTGTGTAAAAAACTCCATAAAACTTGCCGAGAAACGCCTTCGAGAGTAAATGTATAATGATGATGTAGACGCGTTGTGTTATGTCCCGCCGCCCAAGTGGCGTTGAGAATTGCTTCACTAACACCGGGATGTGGAGTCGTTTTATAACTCGCATGGTCTAATATAATTACTCTCGGAGCATAACACGTTCTTGCAGCACCGGCAGCAATTACAGCAGCAAACCGTGCAGATTCAGGAAGCAATCCAGCTTTAATCATCTCAAATTGATTTGAGCAATCTTTTTTAAATACATTTATACTGTCCCACATACCTGTTTGATTCATTCTATTAAAGGATATGAATCATTTTAAAGGACTTGGTTGTAAGAGGAAATATGATTATTGGCGTTACGGGGCTCTATGCGGCAGGAAAAGACAGCGTTGCAGATATTTTACAGAAGATGAACTTTTTCCATGTGTCGTTTTCAGACCTTTTACGGGAAGAACTGCGCAGGCAGAAGAAGAAAATAACTAGGGATAATCTCATAGTTATCGGAAATGAACTGCGGGAACAACATGGACCAGATGTATTAGCGCGAATGGCGCTGACAAAGGTAAAAGATGGAGAGAATTATGTGTTTACGTCCATCCGTAACCCAGCAGAAGTAGAGTTATTGCAAAAACGGAAAGAGTTCTTGTTTGTTAATGTGACGGCACAGGAAAGTGTGCGGTTAAAAAGAATTCTACAGCGAAATAGAGAGGAAGATCCTAAAACACTAGCAGAACTGCGAAAAAAAGAATCCATCGAGAATAGTGTCAATCCTAATAATCAGCAGATGCATAAAGTGATGGCGATGGCAAAAATTGTCGTTGTCAATGATGGGGAAATCGAGGACTTACAGAAAAAAGTGGAGAAACTGGTGGTAGATCATATTTATACACTGCAAAGCCCGCGACCGGATTGGGAACATTATTTTATGGCGATTGCGGAACAAGTAAAATTGCGCTGCAGCTGCATGTCAGCGAAGAAAGGGGCGATTATTGTCAGGGATCAAATGATTATTTCGACAGGATATAACGGAACACCGAAAGGAATCACTCATTGTACTGAGGGAGGATGTGTTCGTTGCACCTCGCGGCATTTAGGAAAGGTTAGACCGGGATCATATAGTGAGCCCTGTATTTGCTGTCATTCTGAGGAAAATGCGATTGTCCAAGCGGCATACAATGGTTCATCGACAAAAGGAGCAATTATGTATACAACGTTTACACCCTGCACGACGTGTGCAAAGATGATTATTAATAGCGGAATTAAAGAAGTAGTGGCAAAAGTTAAATATCCTGACGAGGTGGGAACAAAGTTGTTGAAAGATGCAGGGGTGGTGTTACGGGTGCTCGAGTAATTGTACTTTTTCGATAAGATAAATAATTTTTTCAACGACCTCTGTGTGTTTTTGTTCATTGATATAACCAACTTTGTATCCGATAAGAGAGGTGGAGTGAACCCCAAAAAGTAGACAAATAGTTAAAGAACTTTTTGTTTCCAAACTATGATGTCTAAAAATGGGATCACGTAGACCCTGAATATCATGAGAGACTTAAAGATTTACGACTTCATCCACGATTGTCTGCACCTAAACTATAGTTTCTAATTACAGTTAGGAAATAAACACCATATTTATCAAAATTTCTCTCTCCAATACCATCAACTTCAATCATCTCTTCTTTGGTTATTGGTTTCGCTTTGGCTAATCTCTTCAAAACAGAATCATGGAATATCATATATGGGGGAGTATTTTCTGCCTTTGCAAGATCCAGTCTCATACTTCGCAATTTTTCAAATAGTCTTTTTTCCTCGTCATTTAACTCAATAGCTGGAGGACTCGCTGGGTGAAAATCTCTGGATTCAATGCTTTTGTTCATTTTGTCAACTTTAGTATGAAGAAATATGACCGTCGAATCAATAAATGTATTTAACTCTTCAACATTGTCAGCACCAACTTTTAAAGAACCAATATACCAAGACCCTTTAGCCGTTTGCTTAAATTCTACCTCCAATTTTTTTCCTTCTTCCATTTTGTTTTAGAAAACGCCTAACTTTATAACTTTTACTCTTAATAGGCACAATCCAAGCAGAGGTGATTTTGAGACCATCACTTAGAAAAAGAACTGTGCTTCTCATTTTGATTTGGTAGTGTCACTAATTGACTGTTATGGTTGTTTTTAATTCTCTATACTCGGTAATGATGCCATATTCAAATTCAGTGGTATAATAAAAACAATAAAGAAAGAGCATCAGTCAAATGTCAACACCACCTTTGATTTTTTCTTTTCAATGCGTTTAATAGATTCTGGTAGCCCCATATAATTCTCCGGAGTAACAACTTTTCTACCACTTTTTGTTTCTAAATCCATTCTCGCCCTTCCGGCAACAGCTCCGCCTTCTTGAGCTGCTTCTTTGCCATCATCGAAACCGTGTACATCTTTATTTCTTGTGATTTCAGTTGTAGCAGCTTCGCCAAGCATGGAAAAGATGAGCTCCAAGTCGTTCATATGGTCTCGTAGGTTCTCTTTTTTCAGTCCTTTGAATTGCTTATATTCGCTGGGGGTCATGCCAAAAGTAGCTTTTGAGATTTCTGTGGTAAGTATTGCATATTCTTTTTCGGTCTTTATTGCTCGTTTATCCCATTCATTGGTAAGTTCATCCCTTATTGCTATACCCCTTACTCTTTTTTCAATCCACTCCTCTGAATAGCCCTTGGCTTTAAAAAGTACTTTCATCCGCTTTTGGGCAAGTTCTGGATTTTCTATTTCCTGCACTCTTTCATATCCAACTTTTGCCAACCATCTTTTGAATGGCTCTGCTTTAGGAGAAGGAATTGATTGGATTATGCGAAAAAGCGCTTCAGTATTGGCACAATCAGTCTCATATTTTTTACCATCGGAAGAAAGTAATTTCAGTTGTACCCAAATTGGGGACAGCTGGAGCTGGACAAATTCCCTATCTTTAATCTTACCCCAATATTGTCGAGGTGTAGGGCTATCAGTTAAAGCTTCAATAATATCCACTACCGAAAAGTACCATTCATTTTCATGCCAAGTTCTTCTTACTTTTTTATCTTGAAAAACAACTAATGCTTCTCCTGGCCTCATGATGATCTTATTCATTAGATCATTTATATATCTTAGGTGAAATTGTCCAGTGACCAATGCGCTCTTTATTGCACACTAATCACTTTCTCTCTACTTTTAAGACCAGATTTGATTGTAACCGTGAGATGATATTCTTTTTTGAAGAATTTGATTAATTCGAGATTGGCTTTGTTTTTGTCAGGAACAGCTTTAAGATAAAGTTTGAGAATTTCTCCTTCTTGGACGAGTTCAGTTCTTCCGGCGTTGGGAATTACTTTGAGAGAGAAAGTTTTCTTTGCACCAAGATTAAATGGAAAAGTCATGTTTCCATAGCGATATAGACCCTCATCCACGAGGTGATTATGAGGAGGAAACCGATGCTGATGAACATAGTTATAATCGGTTGGGTGATAAAAAAACGCTGGAGAAGACTGGAAATGATGCCAATAACAACAGTAGTGAGAATAGTAAAACCATACTTCTTCAACAGTGTTTTTTTATGTTTTACGAGAGTGAGATAGACGTTGTGAAAAGTTTCCCACACTTTGTTGGTCTGAGCAAATTCTTTGAAGACAATGAATGAAATGAAGAAGAACGTGAGTAAGAATACAAGGACAACAAGCTGGGTCACAATAAGATAGGTTATTTCATTAGGGTAGGGAATGAGATTAGTAAAAAAACGGATGAAAGCATACACCATCAAATATATGACTAGAATAATACCTATGATTAAAGTGATCCAATTCCATCTCCAATATTTTTTAAGTGTTAGTGGTTGAGCTAAAAGCGTAGACCAGATTCTAGCTTGGAAGAGAGAAAAAATGAGAATTGTGAGGATGATAACAAGAATCGTTCCTCCGGTCAGGAGAAAGAAAAAAACTTTGATATTGCCTAGAAATGCTTGGTTAGCTTCGAGTGATTGGGTGAAAAGAAGGACTTTTAATTCTTCAGCGGTTTTACCGCCGCTCATGGCTAACGCTTGAGAGGTGAGAAGGTTACCAAATCCAAGCCAAAGGAAGGTGAGGATAAGAACGGTAAGAACATCGTGGATCCAAATAAGACCAATGGTAGGTAATTTCTTCCACGAGTTCAAATACTGTTGAAATGTCGGGTTCATATGTTTGTGTTTACACTCACCTCGCCTGATGACGTTGTGATCGAAGGCTGGCGATTGGAGTTCTCAAATTCTACTTTTCCACGTTCTGTGCTTTTAAACGTTGCGCAGATCTGTTTGACAGGTTCACCACTGAGATCTTTTACTTGGTATCCTGATGAGAAGATAATACAGGCTTCGACGTAACGGGTTGGAGAGTAAAAAGCATGAGTATTGCCATCATGATCGCCGTTGCGGAGTTTGATGGTGTTTTCATTCTGTTGGTTAGCACGTTTGTAGAAAAATACTGTTGCGCCGTTTTCATCTTCCAGTCGAAGGTTAAGTTTAACGGCGTTGCCTTCCTCATCAATAAATGGGGTTGATTTTTCATCTGTTGGTGCGGTCACACCCCAACTTAATTTATAGAAATAACCCGATGTTGGAATCGTTGCATCTTGGCTCGTTGCACAAAATTCATTATTGATGCAAATAAGATCCGCAGGACAGGTAAATTGTTCTTGCTCGTCTTTGATTTCTTTAGTGCAAAGAATAGGAACTTTACGTGGAGATACTTCGGCTTGAATACTGCCGACGAATTGGTAACTGCTGACCGTCTGAACCATTTGAGTAGTTGTACCGGGGAGTTTTGAACGTTTGAGGCTGTCTTCTTTGCAAATGGCTTCAACAGCGAAACCTTCAACATCTTGCCATTGGCGCATCCAATCTGCGTTGGCTTGGTCAACCCAGCTTTCAAAAAGACCATGATCAGCAAGAAAATTAGAAAATGCTTGATACCGCCCAATTCTTGATACCCCTGAAACAATATCACCAACAATATACTCTCCTTTAGCAAAGATATTATATGCCGGCATCCCTTCATACCANNTCTGTCTCAAATTCTTTGGCCGCGGCGAGAGCGTCTTTTTCTTTTTGAGATTGGAGTGATAATGCGGCGGATATTTCTTCGGGTGGGACTTCTTCTTTATCTCCAATAATGTATTTCCAGGTAGAGCCATCAAATTGAGCAATTCCTTTGCTGGTTGTAACTTGAGCATCTCTTCTCAGGACTGCTTTCCCATCATCTGTTTTCCATGATGGCACTCCACCAGCTCCACCAACAGTTAAAATATATCTTGTTTTTTCTACAATTATCGTAGTGCCTACTACTGCATCACTAAATTTTTTCTTGTAAGCTGTCTGACGCTCTCGTTGAGCAATAGCGGTTGCTTGGCGTGCTGAGGCAATTCTATAATCATATTGCTGACTAAATGTTGTTGTACCAGCGTCTACTTCTCTTTGAATATCTTTTACTAATACTTGTTCTGCAGTCAATTCTGTAGCAGGACGAGGGGATCCAACTCCACCTCCACCAGATGAAGAACCGACAGGTGCGGCGACAGGATTAAGAACGTTGAGTGCTTCGGTATAATCTGAACTTGTTTGAATAGCATCCAATATTGCACTTTGATAATTTCCTAAAGGAGTATTTAATGCCTGATCAGAGTATATTATTCCATGAGGATCAACGTAATACTCAACACTGTTATAAGTTATTTTACAATTTGTGGTACCAGTACAATGACTAGAAGCAAAAGCCCCATCACTAAAACACAGTAAAAGTACAAAGAACAATACAATTATTTTTCTCATGCTTCCGCCTCAGGAACGTCCGGTTGTTCTACCGATGCTAAATTATCAAAGTCAATTTTTTCAGCGGCGTCACAATAGGGTGTGCCAGTAAGATCCGGCCGCTGATTGACTGAACTGATGATTGACTCGATGATATCAAATCCATGACCAAAGCCAGTAGCAATCTTACAGGAGGTTAAAGCACCTGCTGGTGCTGGAGGAACTTCAGCTAAACATAAAGGTAAACAAGCAGCAAATTGTCCCACAGTAATAAATAAACCAACAGGAGATGTAAATGCAGCGCGGAGGATGGAACTTAATTGCTTCAATCCACCTAATGGTGTTAAGTCAACAAGTGGACCATAGAAATATTCACACATCAAGAGAGAATTTAACTGATCACACGATTGAGTCGTCGCAATACCGAGAGGAACTTCTCTTCCATAACAAATAACACGGCGGCAATGGATTTCTCTGGCTTTTTTAAGATTATAAATAACTCCCGGCAGACAGATTCCAAAGGTTGAAGTATAAATGTTTTCATATAAAGAATCGGCAGGAACACCTAAAACTCCTCTCCCAGAAGCAATATTATAAGAATCCAGCACAAAGCGCTGCCATTTTCCATACCAGCCAAGAATATCACTGCCAGCACCAGACTCTATAAGACTCGGATCACAGTTGAGAAGCTGCAAGGGAACTTGTGCATATTCAGCAAATTTAAACCCGGGTTGTTGACCTGTTTGAAGTAAAAGACACTGACCATTCATTGCTGCACCTACAGCCGTCGTTACCGGGATTTTTTTCGCCGCCGTTGCATCAACGACAAGAGTATCACTAGTTAAATCCCAAATTGTATATAGCGAAAGAATAATCTGCAATACATTCGAAACATATTTTATCCAATCCAAAACTTTCTCAACTGTTGCTGTCCGTTCCGCCCATTCAACAAGCCAACTTTTCTGAATATCCTTCACTTTCTTCCCTAAACTCTCATCGAGAGCACCAATGGTGCTGAACGCAAACGGAACGGTAACATTAATCAATTGAAATTCTGCTTGCTCTAATGCTCCCGTACCAATCTTACTAAACAGACGCAGCTGACATTGATATGATACGTCAATACTTTGAAATTCTACATCAGCAGGAATGGCAAAAACTTCGGTAGGATTAAATGGTTCAAACTCTAAAACGAGAGTTGCTTTGGGTGACGTTTCGCCATCCGCACTCGCGCCGCCATACAGCAATGCACGCTGCAAGGGAGGTGCTTGTACATCAACTTCGGGCGAACAGCTGCCTAAATCCATCCGCACAACAGACGCTTGAGGTGTGTCTGTTTCCAACTTGAGCGTCAATGGCATTCTGGTTGGAATCAATGAGACGGTATCTAAATCAATAAAGTCAAGCTGGGCTTGAGGATAATCACGCGATAACTGCCAATGGTCTGGATTTTCTTGTCCATCGACAGCAAGAATTTCAATCGCGTAACTGCCAGCATTACCGTTTTTAATATGCTTTGGCTCAGCTTCCCATCGCTCAACAATATTACCAGCAGTGTCTTGAACACGAAGAACAAATGGAACAGCAGGTAAGTATCCACTACGAATGGGATCAGTCACAAGAGAGCAAATCCAATCTTGATCGATCTGTTCACATTGTTCTTCAGTAAAAACAACCCAGCCTTCGTCAGGAGGGAGATTGCGATCAAGGGCATGAGCAGGATATTTAATCCGCGCATCCATAATCAAACTGCGAGCATCCAGCAAAACTGTTAACCCATGTTTTTCTGTTACATTCAGTTTAATTTTAAGTTGGTCGCCGCTTTGGAAAAAATCGTTATCGCCAACGACAGAAACACCAAAAAATTCTATAGTATTGATACTTGGTGCTTGCTGATCAACAGCAACATCAAGCTCACGAAGTTCACCTTCATTCCCAACGCGATCTTCCAACACAGCAAGATTGACAAGAGCATTATCACGAGCGGTTGCTACGTCAATATCCCAATAACAGTTGAATGTCTCCTGCTGTTCGCAGTACGTTGGTGGAGCATGCCCATCACCGCCGCCAAGAGCAGCGAGATTCAGACGGACACCATTTTTATCCATGCCGATTCCCTGCTCGCGTACTTTGAGAACAAACGTATTCTCACCAGGACGGACGTTGCTTCCCCCTTCAAATTGACGAAGGGTACCAAACGAAACGATCTCAGGAGCAAAAGAATCTTCAATAAATGATTTGGAGAGAACGGTAGTGACAGTGTTGCCAAACTCATCCACAGCAGTAAATTCAATATCAATAACGGGACCAGGACCAACGTTAATGTTCTCCCATCGGCAATGCCATAATCCCACTTGCTCAGTGTCTTCAAGACATTCCGTTTGAGGTTCGTTATCAAGCTCGGCTTGATTTGAGCTCGCCACGACTTCTCTCAAATCACTCGTTTCGAGAACGTCGAGAAGTATATCAGTAGGAACTTCTCCCGTTCCGATGTAATCTCCTAGAGCGGTGAAGTTAAGTGATTGAGTCTGAAACTCAGGAGCGACAAAATCTGTTCTTACCGCAACAACAGGTGGATTCCGCGTAACGTGACCTAACTTATCGACCGCTTGAATTTTAAGATGGCGGGTGCCTTCACCCGTAGATATAAATGGAATCTGCTCATTAAAGACAAACGGATCGAGATTAATTTCTTCTTCAGGTATGGTATACAAAATAGTATTTGTAGCAGCATCAATGATTTCAATTCTCTGAAGACCAACGGAAGGCTTGCCTTGAATCTTGTCAGTGGCGGTAAATTGGAGTTGAAGCCCATCAACACCACTTTGGATTGCGCGACTGACACGTACGGTCGGTCCGCTGCCATCAGCGTTAATCGTATCTGCCGCAGATACTTCCTGAGCGACACCAAATGCATTAAGGAAGCGGTACAATACTTCAAATGGATATTCCCGCTCTTCAATGCCTGTCGTCAACGGATTAATATATGTACAAGAATGGCCAGTATCTGTCTGCTGGCAGGCATTAAACGATTCCTCATTGTTTCCTATTTTAACACGAACACTATTGGGATCAATGTTCTCATCAGGAGAATCTAAAACATCAACATCAACAGTCCAGGTATCACTCTCAGCATCAAGGAAAGAGTCAATGTTAGCTTGACCGCTATTATGAGTAACACGAACAGAAACAGCTAAGACGTCAGCAGAATAGAAAGGAAGAGTAAAAATAAGTGTAAGCATGAACAAAGCCATTCCTTTTTCAATAGTGAATCTCATCTTTTCTCATTTACCTCAGTTGCGGTTCTAATAGTGCACGAATCGAAGGCATACGGCTTAGATTAATTAACTCACCGCTGACTTGAAGATCTTCCTGTACACGAGCAGGAATACTTATTTTTTTGTCGGAACAGCCTTCGAAAATACAGCCGACATTAGGGATACATGTATACGCTCCACATTCTTTTGTGGTGGCAGTTATATTCTGTGGAACGGAATTGAGATCCTGGATTAAGACAGGGAAAACAATCTGTTTATTTCCCACCAATTGTTCAGGGGTAATGGTAAAATACGTCGCTTTGCTATTCCAATTTTGATTGCCGATGATGGAACCCTCTTTAGAGATGCTTTCATCAAGCTTGAAGCAGGATTGTTTTTCCCAGGCAACGATATCATACGAGAAACAACGTTCGTCCTGCGGAATCTTGAGCGGACTTTTTTTCGTGACAATAGCACTCAGTTTATACACTCCGGGAGCAAGGGATATTTCAACAGGCGTTGCACCTCTAATCGTAGCAGTGGTGAAGAAAGATTGGGATTCAACTTNNATAGAATCCTTGAACACGTTCAAGAATCAACACTGCTTCTTCATCGGGTGCGAGAAGCTGTTCTTGGGATTGGAGATAATAATCGTGATATTTACTGATGCTGCCATTGGCTTCAATCTGAATAACGGGTTCTGTAGCAAATAAACCAGTGCCGTCATTAAAGAAACACTGCTGGCGAGCTTTGGAACAAGAAATATCTTTGTAAGGAATAGAGGTAAATGCCGTTGTTGAATACGTGTACTCACACGTCAATGGCGTTACACATTTTCCAAGATTACGTTTAGTTACGGAAATATTAATCGGAACAATGGGATCGAGTTCCACAACAGGAGTAGAGTACGATGGGGAGGAAGCATATCCCACAACAGCAGCTTCTTCTTGATGAGGATAGGTACTAAAAGGATAATAATTCGTAATGTATCCTTCTTTCATGAATAAAAGCTGGCCGCCATAGGCCGCAGGATATGATGCAGTGAGAAAGCCTTTGTTATTGGTTATACCAATAGAGCAGGTTGTTTGATCAGGAATGCTGTAGCTTACGTGAACGTCTGCGATTGGTTTTTTGGTAAAACTATCAATTATAATTGTGGTAATCAGCTGTGTTGTGCGCTGCTCTTCTTTACACGCTAATGACGTTAGAGAACGCGGTGCGAGAGATGGAGCAGCGCCGCCAACAGCAGGTTGGTTATTGCGGATGTTTGATTCCAGCGCAATAATAAATGTATATCCTTCTCCACCCAATGCTGCGAGGTCATTGATGGTTACAAGAACAGGATAACTGATATCATAATGAGTTTCATAACGCTGAGTGCCAAACGCAAATATTTCATAATTAACAAAAATATGTTCTGGTTTAATGACTCCCTCTTCACTATTGGTACGAAAATAGAGAGGCCAGTCAAAATAATCAAAGCGGATGCCGAACTCATCGAGATCAAAGATAGGAAGAACCATATTATCAATGACTTTCTGGGCCAATAACTCTTGATTGGGATTGGGATAACGAGAATAATAAAAGTTTTCGCTTCCTAAAAGACGGATCATAGGGATGTATGATACAAGCACGTCACGGAATCGTTCTTGCAAAACAATTTCGCTCCAGGATAAGGAGGAGAAGAGATTGAAACTCACATCCGACGTGGGGGGAAAATAATTAACATCCTGCTGAGAATACACAGAGATTAATTCCATTCCTTGCCGTTCGAGATAACTGCTATTTCTTTCAAAGTCTGTCAACATCAAAGCGGCTTGGTAATAATCACGTAATCGGAGGGGAATTTTAATGTAGAATTTATCGAAAGAAACTTCGGCGCTCCCTTTAGTGACACGGAAAGGGAAGGTGAGTAAGACATTGACTGTTTTGGGAGCGATAGTAACTTCAACTGTCGTTGATTCAAGAGTCGATTGTTCAATGACAAAACCTTGCTTTGTTAAGGGTAAAAAATCTTTAAGACAGGATTGAAGGTGTTCTTTGACGTAACGACCAAGCTGTGCTTCCATGCTCAATTCAGGATCAACTTTGCGCGACACTTCTGGTTTCAATGACGCAAATGTTATGGAACCGGCAGCATTGGAATCTCGATTGTAATGCCAATACGGAACTTTTGAATGGTCTAAGTCAAGACCATCAGCATCAGTTGGGGCGCTGGCGGAGAATTCACCGACAAGTTCAGGATAGATATATCCACCTTGCTGACCGAGAATACGAAGTCCTTGAACGGCTGTATCTTCAAGACATTTTTCAGTGTATGAATTTAATGGTTGAAACTCTTGGGGAACAGTAGCAATCACTGGCTCAGATTCTGCCGTGAACTGCTCTGTGGCAGAGGTTTTTGTGATGTAGAGGACAGCAGCGATAGCAAAAAGGATGATTACCCCTACAAGGATGAAAATAGTTATCTGCCCTCGCTTAGAAGGGATAGGAAACATCCTAACACTGCCTCTTTTTTTTGTTCATTATCCTCGTTAAAGGAAAGAAGATTGATATATAAAGGTTTGGGGAGGGTTGATTTCGGAAAACATACCCCGTCCCCTTGGGGCGACTGGGTGAAAATCGGCGATATGTTTTCCGGACGAAAAACCCATACTATCTCTTTGATACCCCGCCGCTTGCGGCGGTTGGGTTTTTCATTTAAGAAAGGAAGAAGATATTTAAAGAAGGAAACAGTCTTGAGCATATGGAACTCCAGAGAATAGTTGATCAGCTGCGGAAAATAAATGAAGTTCAGGCAATTTATCTCTTTGGTTCTCAGAATCAAGGAAGAGCAAAACCGTATTCAGATACTGATCTCTGTGTCGTTACCTCATATCCATTACGCCGCTCCGTAAAAGAGAAGATTCTAGCCCATAATGCAAAAAAAATTGATCTTTCACTCTTCCATTCTCTCCCTTTAAATATCCAATATCGAATTGTCAATACGGGAAAAGCTCTGTTTATCCGAAATCATTTGGAAGATCACCGCCTTAAAGTACAAGTCACCATTCGTTATCTCGATTTTAAACCATTGCTTAATAGGGTAATTGAAAAAGCTATTGCACTGTAACTATGTACGATAAAGAACGCATTGGAACAATTATGCGGGATATTACAAAGTATTATAACTCTCTGGATTCAATTGCAACAGCAGGAGATTTAGATGATGAAAAATGATGTTATTGATATCATCAAAAAAACCGTAATTAACCCATTTATTGAAGTCATCAAAAAAAGATAAACTCTGTTCAGAAAGAATAATATTTATATTAATCCCATCAAATGAGAAGAGATATTATGGTAAAACAACGTCCTTTATCGAGTAAGAAAAAACGAGTGATCGTCACAGCCGCATTACCGTATGCGAACGGTCCGATCCATATCGGTCATTTGTTAGAGTATATTCAAGCAGATATTTATTCACGCTTCCTGAAAATGCAGGGACAGGATGCGTTGTTCATTTGCGCCTCCGATATGCACGGAACGCCGATTGAAGTCAATGCTAAGAAAGAAGGTGTAAAGCCAGAAGTGCTTGTAGAAAAGTTCTGGAAAGAGCATCAAGACGATTTTGCGTCGTTTCAAATCCATTTTGATAATTACTATAAGACACATTCACCTGAAAACAAAGAACTGGCTGAGTTTTTCTTCGATAGATTGAGGAAGAAAAAGTATATTTACACTAAGAAGATCAATGTAATCTATTGTCCAAGTTGTGCACGAACTTTGCCAGACCGCTATGTTAAAGGCAGCTGTCCTTACTGCAGCACTGCAGATCAATATGGAGATGTGTGTGAAAGCTGCGGCACTGTTTTAAAGAGTACGGATTTGATCAATCCAAAATGTACGTTGTGCGGCAGTGTGCCGATGCAAAAGCAATCAGAGCATTACTTCTTTACACTCCATAAATTTAGCGCGCGTTTGCAGAAATGGTTTAAGAATGCCCACCTACAACCAGAAGTGAAAAACTGGCTCCAGGAATGGTTAGATAAAGGGCTAGAGGATTGGTGTATTAGCCGTGACGAGCCTTATTTTGGATTTGAAATTCCTGGTTCTGTAAAAGAAGTGGGAGAAAAGAAATTTTTTTACGTTTGGTTAGATGCGCCGATTGGTTATATCTCGTCAACGAAACATTATTGTGATCAGCGTAAGTTAAACTGGAAAGAGTATTGGTATAAAGGAAATGTCCAGCATCATATCGGAAAAGATATTGCTTATTTTCATTTCTTATTCTGGCCGGCAATGTTGATGGCAATGAAGATCCCTTTGCCGGATTTGACCGTCCATGGATTTATTACAGTGAATGGACAGAAAATGAGCAAGAGCAGAGGAACGTTCATGACGGCGAAAGACTTTTTAAAGTTGTATCCTCCCGAAGCATTACGCTTCTTTTATGCCACTCATCTGGATCGAAAAGTGGTTGATGTTGATTTGAATATTGATGATTTCATTGCCGTGAATAATAATGTGTTAATGGGAAGTATTGGTAATTTTTGTTATCGCGTATTAACATTTGGGCAGAAAAATTATGGTGAAGTAAAATCGATTGCAGTAGAGAAGACACTTAAGATTCAAATAAAGCAGTTGCTGAAGAGTGTTAAGGAAGGATATGAGAACCATGATTTCAAACACGCGATGAAAGCGTTGATGAGTATTGCGGACTTGGGAAATACATATTTTCAGAAATCAGAAGTGTGGAAAGATAAAGAAAGTGCTGAAAGTAAAAAAGTTGTTGGTTTCTGTGTGAACATTGCACGGAATTTAGCGATTGGGTTACAACCAGTTCTGCCTTCACTCACAGAAAAAGTACGAAAAGCATTAGCGGATGAAACATATACCTGGAAAGATCTGGATTTTGGATGGAAAGGAAAACTGCATCCGGTAGAGATGATGGTGCAAAAGATTGAGAAAGTGCCGGAATCGAGCGTTTTTCCATTGCATCTGCGCGTGGGGGAGATTAAAGAAGTGAAAAATCATCCGAATGCAGATAGTTTGTATGTGATGAATATATATCTTGGAAAAGAGTTAGGAATACGGCAAGTGGTGGCCGGAATACGGAAGTTATTTTCTCATGCTCAGTTAGTTGGAAAAAAAGTAGTATTTTGCGTGAATGTGAAACCCGCGGTGATTCGTGGAGAAAAGTCAGAAGCGATGGTGTTAGTCGCAGAAGATGAAAACGGAGCATCGTTGTTGGATATTATCAAGAGTGATGTTGGTGAGGAAGTAAAAGTAGCGGGAATGAAGAATAATCACGAGCAAATTCTTTTTGATGATTTTAAGAAACTAACCTTGCTAGTGAAAGATGGCCACATTGAATTTGAAGGGAAGAAATTAGTAACGGACAAAGAAGCGGTAAGAGTGGAAGGAAGAGAGACCGGAGCGAAGGTGTTGTAGAGGTTAGTAGATTATTATTTTTTAACTGTATAGTGTAATTGAATGGTATTCTTTGATAGTTTCTTGGTCTTTATTAATTCGAGTTTGGTGTTGAAGTTCTCATCAGCAAACAATTTTATTCCTTTGCCAAAGATGAGAGGCTCAATGTCAATAATAAGTTTGTCGGCTTTGTTGAAAAGTGATTCTTG
>DUGB01000027.1 GCA_013331555.1 Candidatus Woesearchaeota archaeon | reverse complement strand
GGGTCGCAACCCCTTATTTCATTATTGAGTTCGAAGGAAAATATTAAATTAATTCTGATGGGAATCATCGAGTATTGGCATTACAAAGATTTGGGAAAGAATAGGGTATTACAAAGATAAAAGCGAAGAATGTTCTTTTAATAGAAAGAAAATAAAACTTCATCTACCCAAACAACTTCGTCTGTTCGTCTTCCTCTTCTTCCATTCTCACTTTATCAATGGCATCAAGAAAATCATTCATCATGACATAATCACGTTTCTCCCGAATCGCGCAATATCCTGATTCGGTACAAACGGCCTGCAACTCCGCTCCGCTAAAATTAGTCGCGCGCAGTGCAACTTCCTTCAACTTCACGCCCTGCAAATTCATCCGCTCCGTATGTACTTTTAAAATTTCCAAACGTCCCTCTTCATCCGGCAAGCCGACTTCAATCAACCGATCTAATCGACCGGGTCGAATGATCGCATTATCAAGAATGTCAATTCTATTCGTGGCGCCAATGACTTTCACATTATCAAGATGTTTAAATCCATCCAATTCCGCCAACAACTGCATAAACGTCCGGCTCACTTCCCGTTCTCCTGACGTTCCTGTCTCGATTCTCGTCGCCGCGAGAGCATCAATCTCATCAATAAACACAATTGTCGGTGCTTTCTCTCGTGCCAAAGCAAAGATATTTTTCACTAACTTCGCTCCTTCTCCAATAAACTTTTGCACTAACTCTGAGCCGACAACTTCAATAAACGTTGCATCAGTACTGTGCGCAACTGCTTTTGCTAATAACGTCTTCCCCGTTCCTGGAGGTCCATATAGCAATACGCCTTTTGGCGGCTTAATTCCCACTTTCTCAAATAATTCTGGCTTTTTCAACGGCAGTTCAATAACTTCTTTGATCTCTCTAATCTCATTGCGTAAACCGCCAATTGACTTCCAATTTTCCTGCGGTTTCTGCACAATAATAAATTTCTCTACTTCGGCATTGTCTCTGAAATTTATTCTCTCCACAATATTGAGTGACTTCTGATCTACCAATACCGTCTCGCCAACATGCAATTCTTTTATTTCTTTTGAGATATAAGAAAATAACTTATTACCATTTGGCAATTTAATAATCGCTTTACCCTCATACACACTTTCGACATCTGCCACTAATAATGCCGGCTTCTTGAGATTATTCAGCTCCTGCGATGCATTATTGAACAGTTCTCGCAGCATTGCACTTTCTTCTTCAAGCTTCTGCAGTGCCGTACTCAACGAACGATTCTCCAACTCCGCTCGCTCCAATGACTCTACCAAAATCTTGCTTTCGATGGGCTGATCCACATCCATCGTTTTAGAATACGCAACGCTTTTATCATCATTATCCTTTGTCATCTGTCCACAAAGACGATTTTTATTTTTAAATGTTCCTCTTCAATATTTTCTATCTGGAAATCATGTTCACTCAACCATACAGCGGTTGTATCAGAATCCAGAATAAAAACATTTGTAAAAAGATATAACTCAAAAGAAGAATGGGAATATAGATTGGCTGGACTTATAATCATAATTTTATATATCGTTCTTTATATCTATGGGAATTATTTTTGAGTAAGAATAATTAAGCAGAACATGTAATTAATCAACATCTCTTTAAAACGGGACCTATTAATAAGATAGGTGGTTCAAAATAGTCTCGTAGAAGAGATGATGGGGTGCAGCTGCATTAAAGAGATTTTGGGATAAGAAAAAAGGAGGAAAAAAATGAAAATAACTTCAACATTAATTTTAATTAGTTTATCTGTTGGAATAATTTATCTTGTGTATCTTGCTACTGCTGGTATTTGGAGAATATTTCTCTTTGTTTTATTTTTATTTTTACTTCTCTCTGGTTTAATCTCTTTACTTAAGAATAATTACTCCAAATCAGAAAAAAAGAAAGAATTTATTAAAACTCTGGAGAAAATTAAAGATTTTGTAAAAGACTTTTTTCCTTAGTATTTTCTAAATCATAGGAACAACCATCCACCCTTCCTAAATAAGCATAATAGTCGAGTTACAGGTATTTGTAATATTTAAAAGTTTAAAGACAATCTTCACCAGGAAAATTGTCCCCAATAATTTATATAGGGATAAATTATGATCCTTCCATGATGAAAAGAAATAGAAATCTAACCATACAGCAAATCGTTAAAATAGCTGTTCCTGTGCTGAAAAAGAAGGGTGTTAAAAAAGCAAGCTTGTTTGGAAGCTATGCTCGAGGCGATGCAAAAAAGAGAAGTGATGTTGATATCATCATCCAGCCGCCGGCAGGGATGGGTATTGAATTTGTCGGGATAAAATTAGAACTCGAGGAAAAATTAAGGAAGAAAGTTGATTTATTGACCTATAAATCAATCCATCCCTTACTGAAAGAATTCATCCTGGCAGATGAGGTTAGAATATTATGACCAAACATGAAAACATTCCTTACCTTAAACATATATTAGAAGCGGTAAGTGATATTGAATCTTCTATCAGTGGCTTATCCAAAAGGGACTTTAAAGAAAACAAAGATGTACGAGATGCCACTATCCGAAGAATAGAAATCATCGGGGAGGCAGTCAAAAACATCTCCAAAGAACTTAAAAATAAATATCCTGAGGTGGAATGGAAAAAAATAGCCGGTTCACGCGATATCATGATTCATGCCTATTTCAAAGTAGACATAGATATTGTCTGGGGCATTATTAATCAGCACTTGCCGATTCTTAAGGAGCAAATTAAACACATTTTAGAATTACTAGGCAAAAACTAGCTGATTTTGTACGCAACGATCATGAAAGCAGTTCGACAGTGGTGGGAGATTATGACTTAATCCCTACGAAAACAGCAACGCCATCCAATTCAGCATCATCTTTATTCTCTCACCGAATGATTGAGCTTTTCCCTTCACTATTATTGACTTCTCGTGATTGTACTCATTCCCTTCATCATCTTTCCAGATCAGCCGAACAGTAAATTCATTCTTTCCCGTCAACGGTAAATCATTTAACGTTAAATCTAACACCTGCGCTTCAGGCAACGCGTCAATCTCCCATTGATTCTCAAATCCTGGTCCAGCCAAAATCACGCTCACATTCTGCGGTACGGCCAGCGATTCTTTCTTCAATTCCATTGTAAACTTCGCCGGATTGGTCAACGACAATTCACTGGGCGGTGCCAGAGTTAATTCAATCTTTGGTTCATCGAGAACAATATAGGGCACTAAACTTTTTTTCTCTACTAATCCATTTTCTGCCGTTACTGCTAACGAATTCCAACCTTGGATTTTTCCCTGAACCGTAATTTCGGTCGCTTTTTCTGTATTGGGCAGCACTGTGGTCACTTCACAAACATCGCCGAGACAGAAACGAATATTCTCTAATGCCAGCGTTCCTCGATTCTTAATCGTGCACGTCACACCCATATAATTGCCCATTTTCACTCGTCCTTTATGGACACATTCCAGCCCTACTTTTCGCGAATAACTTTTATCTTCATCCTGTACCGCGACTTCCGCAATTTCATCTTGGGTGTATTTTTTCAATTCTTTTCGAACCGTAAATAGATCGGTCACGGACGTATTTTTTTCGGAGTACAACACCATGGGGAAAGAATACTCATAATTTTCCTGCAAATCTTCCGGAATTCTCACTACCCACGTTGTTTCCTTTACTTCTTTTGGCCCAAGTAGGATCTTACGTTNNCGTTTATTTCGTCCTTCAACTTTGACCTCTTCCGGCACTGCTAGCTGCAATGTCGTTGCCACATAATAATCTGCGGTATTT
This sequence comes from Candidatus Woesearchaeota archaeon, assembly GCA_013331555.1. Taxonomy (GTDB): domain Archaea; phylum Nanobdellota; class Nanobdellia; order Woesearchaeales; family GW2011-AR9; genus UBA10204; species UBA10204 sp10204u. The sequence continues at coordinate 2,743 of DUGB01000027.1, read as the reverse complement.
TTTACCACGCCTTTTACAAGATTATAACTTCCAAACCCCACTGCGGGTGCTAGAATTTCTTCTTCCAATGCAATTTCTTCAGGAACAACACTACCCTTTCGAGTTATGCTTACCTCTGTCTTCAATGGCAATGGTTTCAACGTCACGCCATCAGCAACCCAACTGTACGTCGTTGCGGGTTCATCAGGATCAAATCCTTCTCGTAATTTAAGATGGGTAACATCGACATAACCATACTCATTAAAAGGAATATCAAATCCAACCCAGCCGATGTCTGGAAAATACACCTCTGCCCACCCATGGCCTGCCCATTGTGTTCCTAGCGTCTGGACAACTTGTTCCTGTTCAGTATACGAAACACCGGATACAAACCGCGCAGGTATTCCTTGTGAACGAGCCATGGCAACAAAAAGCGACGTCATTTCATCACATACTCCTTGACGATTTTCTAAAACCCAGCTTGCTTTTTGTGCTTTGTCGGTTGTTAACTCATTGAGGTCGTATTTCACATTGTCTTCTATCCAACTAGCCATCGTGAATACCACTTTGAACAGATCTGTTTCCCCATTCACTAATTCTGCCGCTTTAGCAACAATAGTTGGATGATTAGAATCAATCTTTGCCGTTGGCAGTGTATACTGTTCATACCCTTTAATATTGTGCAAAGGAAACAGCACTTTTTCATGCACTTGCAGACGTTTATTCAGCGTTTTAAGATTGGCTGTATACCCAAAAGTTTCCGTTTGAATATCATTACCAGTCCAATGATACGTGCTTTTTCCATTCTGCACACTTCCTTCATTATTAACACTTGTCACTTGCTGGCGGAAATCCTGAACGGGGTACAAAAACAGTTCTGTGTCGATGGTCTTGAACGTCGAACCGCTTTCTTTTCCAAGTTCAAACCCCCCTTCCACCCGCAGCTGCACATCCAATGATTCAAGCTGGTAAATTGTTCCATCAGCAACTACGAAACTGCAGAGTAAGAATAGTCCTAAAACAACGCTGCACACCTTTTTCAAATTCATACCAATTTGTAATTTCTTTCCCCATATAAATCTTTGGAGAGCATATCTCCACCCCCATAAATCTTATAAAAGTAAATAATTCTCCCTCTCTCATGGAAAAAGGAATCGCACTGCTATCAGGAGGTATCGATAGTCCCGTTGCTATTCATCTTCTCCAAGACCGCATGGATATTGTTGCCATCCATTTCCATCAGCTTCCTTTAACTGACCAAAAAGAAGTGGATAAAGTCAAAACTTTAGCAAAACATCTCCACGTTCCTAAACTGTATCTTGTTCCTTTTACACCCGTCCTCAAAGAGATTGTTGATAGATGTCCGCATCGCCATTATTTTGTTCTTTCCAAAATTCTGATGTTTCGTGCTGCAGAACTCGTAGCTCAGCGTGAGAATGCCCATTTTCTCATCAGCGGCGAAAATCTAGCACAAGTATCAAGTCAAACGTTAAGCAATCTTGCGAGCATTACCCAGAATGTGAGCATGGAAATCTTCCGTCCGTTGTTATCATATAACAAACAGGAGATTATTGATCTTGCCAAAAAAATTGGCACGTATGAAATATCGAAAGGACCTGAAATTTGCAATTTACTCGGTCCTGTTAATCCTGCCACCAGAACAAAAACGGAGGTCATTGCCGAAGATCTCACTCAGTTAGATATTAAAAAATTATTAGAAGAATGTTTGAAAAATACCGAAACTCTGAACTTTTAGTAGAATTACTCTGGGTTCCATTTTTTTCCGGCATACTCAAATGGTTCTCCTGCTTCCAAAGCCTCCCTGATGCTGGGCTTCCATGTTCGTCTTTGATATACAAAAGGTCTTCCCGCTTTCAACGCTTCAGCCACTTCTCTATCTAGTGAAAGGGTTACTTGCTCATTAACTTCTTGTTGTCTTACGGCGACAAAACAAGCACCATCTTCCAGCTGGCCATATCCATTAATCCCCTCAAAATTATCTGATTCTTTTAAATAACCAATATGCAATAAATTCGTGTCGGGCTGATCTGGATTAGATTCGTTAAAAGGGCCATCATTTCTATAACCCGTTGCGAGTTCATCAAGATCAGGAATCTTCTCGACAAGTTTCTCTCCGCGTTGCTGTCCTCCTACTCTGGCAAAGAACAATTTATTGTTAGCAAAATCATTAAAATCAACATAACCTCTTCCGGCGCTTACTGTTTCGCGCGTTTCTTCGTAATCGAGAATAATCCCAAATCGTCTGCCTTGCGTATCTGGACTCTCAATAAAATCAGCAAAAGGAATGTACGGAATGTGCGTGCCATCAGGTAAAATGCCTTGTCTGCTCGCTTCAATCTCTTCGGGCCTTGGTGGTCTTGTAAAATGTTCAATATCTTTCAATGTTGACATAACACCATGAATTACTACCACAACGCCTTGTCCATCAGGCATTCGCAAAATCACTTCTCCTGAATTAGCAGTGTAAAAGCGTGTAACAATTCCTTGCTTCTTTGAATAGAACTCCGGGAAAAAATTTCCGTCTACAAGTTCAGGCAGTGAAGCGAGAAATCCATCTGTTCCGGCATGATCTAATGCTTTGGCACATGATCGGCGTAGTTGTCGATGGGGAAATGCTTTGCCAACGAGGGTCGTGAGTGTCATCTGTATTTAAAACATCTAAGAAATCTTTTTCAAAAAAGGTCTATAATCACAATACTTTATAAAATTTAGCTACTAATGTATGTGCATAGCTAATTTTTCT
>DUGB01000026.1 GCA_013331555.1 Candidatus Woesearchaeota archaeon | reverse complement strand
GCGACCCCTTATAATCCCCTTCCGCCTCCTTACTCAGCGACTCCTGCGGGAGTAGCAGTATCTTCGTCGGCGGTAAAATAAAAAAATTTCTTTTGAACATCATGAATTACCTCCACTCCATGATGTTTCTCTTGGCTGAGGATATATTTATCCGCTGCCACAATATCCTTTCGCCCTGTTGATTCGTGATGTTCGTATCCCGACCAGAAACTTCCATGTGAATACCGCTTGCGGAAGTTCGGATGCTTGTCAAAAATTCTTAGCGATGATCTTGACTTCAGCATGATCTCAGCAATCTCAATGGAATATCTCTTTGGCACATCCACACGAAAGTGGGTGTGATTCCCGCCAAAGCCTATTGNNTAACCCAATTATTTCTAGTATCATTTTGTCTTGTCATAAGAATCACCTTCAAAAGTTTTTTATAGCTAAAGCTAATAAGAAAAAGTAAGAGTAAGCAAATCATATCAGTTCGGCTGGTTGCCTTTGACCGTCAACGCTATACAGATAGTGTCCAGACGGTAATTGGAATTTTGGTTTGCTTACTGCTTTCTTAAAGCTTTAACCAATGAAGTGAAGAATAATCTTGTTTTTGAAAAACTCTGCGGAGTTTTTAAGCGCATTCACCAGCAGGTCTTACGCACGAAAAAGCTCCAGACCTGCCGTACTCTGCGCGGAGAAAAGGTAGAATTTCAAAGGATCAAATAGATAAAATTGGAACAAAAATAATTATTACGGCGGGTATTCTTCAAACAACAAAAGGACATTTAGAGATGGAGGATGAAGACTTGATGAGTACAGGCAATTTTAGAGGTTATATAAACTAAACGAGAGTCTTACAAAAATGTATTTGTGTTCATTTAGCTCTTACAGGAATGATCTGGAATGATAAAATGGTTGACGATGAAATGAGAGATATTACTTAATTCTCATGATACAACCAATTGAATTCAAGAACGACAAAGGTCTGAATTTAAGAGGTTTCATTCACAGACCAAATAAATATGATACGGCAGTAATCTTCATTCATGGTTTTCCTGGAAGTATGTTTGGAACAGCAGCTCGAGTGCTTACCATTTTTTCTAAATTAGGTTTTCTCTGTATGCGATTTGAATTCACCGGGACAAACACGTCCGAAGGAAAATTTGAGAATAAACGTATGAGTCAAGAAACAAACGACATAAAAAGCGCCATTGATTTTCTGGAACATAATTTCAAATTTAAAAAGTTAATACTAGTTGGGCACTCAACAGGCGCTATTGACGCTGCATTATATGCCCATAAAGATAAAAGAATCACAAAGTCAATTTTACTCAGTGGAGTGAGTGATTTAAAGCATGCAGTCCATTACGATTTTACTGATGAGCAAGTCAACCAGTTTTGGAGTAAAGGATACATCGCCTACAAATGCCCGGGAGCGTGGTATCATAATAAAAAATTAAAAAAAGCATTCTACGATGAATTCTTTACACTAAACATTCCAAAATCACTGAAGAAGTATTATCATCCACTGCTGATTGTTCACGGTTCAAAAGACGAAAGTGTTCCCGTAAAAGAAGCACACCAATTGTATAAAATTGCTAATAAGCCTAAAAAAATATTGATAATCAGGGGAGCGGATCACCGCTTCACAAAAAAGAGACATCAGCTGCAATTGCTATGGAATTTGTACCGATTTATTAAGAAACGGTAAAAGCGATTGGACAACCCAGAAAACTATATAAATAGTCCATTGTGACATCATTCCATGCGCCCGTAGCCAAGCGGCTAAGGCAATCGCCTGCAGTTATCCTTAATGAAGGAGCTTCAGTTGAAGCATTGGCAAGGAGAGAGCGATCATCCGGGGGTTCGAGCCACATCCAATGTGAGAAAATCCCTCCGGGCGCTTTTCTATTTTTAAAATCGGACAAACCAATAATATAAATATTCCTTATAATTATAACCATTCATGGCCACGTTTAAAGCAATATCCTCTGTTGATCTCACTGCATTAATCAATGAGCTTCAGCCTCTCGTCCGCGGCAAGCTTTCCAATATTTACCATCTTGAAGACAAAGAATTTCTGTTTCAAATTCACACCAAGAATGGAAAACAATATCTTAAAGTAGTTGCCGGAAAATGGCTTTGTCTCACCACTGCTAAAGAAACGCCCCTCAAACCTTCTTCATTCTGCGCCCAGCTTCGCAAATACCTCGACAATGCCACCATCAATGATATTCAGCAGTATAACGCCGAACGTGTGGTTGTCATATCTTTAGAAAAAAAAGAAAAATTCAGCCTCATTATTGAATTATTCTCAAAAGGCAACCTTATTTTGACCGACAACCACAATAATATCATTACCCTTGTCGAACGGCAGATCTGGAAAGATCGTACCCTTAAACCTGGAGAACAGTACATCTTTCCTGCATCAGGAACAAACTGGAAAACAATCACCGAAAAAGAAATAGCTCAACTCTTAAGTAAAAGTGACAAGAAGAATCTTGCCACCGCGTTGGCAACAGAACTAGGATTGGGAGGAACATACGCCGAAGAACTCTGCCAACGCAGCAGTGTTGATAAAAACATTCTGCCCTCAGAAGTAACATCCGCACAGTACAAAAAGATATTTGCGGCGTTGAACTCAATCAAAACAGACCTCCTCACGCCGAAAGGGTACGTGTACACAGATCAAGTAATTCCCTTTGCTCTCCAGAATAGCACACCCCTTAAAACCACTGCAACGTTCAGTGAGGCTCTCGATGGGATTATTATAACCACAAAAGCCTCCCCTTATCAAAAAAAGATAATTACATTCCAAAAGACAATTGAAGACCAAGAAGAATCTTGCACAAAACAAGAAAACGCCATCAAACTAAACACCCAGAAAGGTGAATTAATTTATCAGCAATACACTCCGTTACAAAAACTCCTCTCCATCGTAAAAGAATTACGAAAGTCAAAAGATTGGAGTACAGTTGCTGTTGAACTCAAAAAAGAAAAGAAGATTAAAGTAATCAATCTAAAAGAAAAGAAAATAATCATCGACCTATAAAAGTCAAACTTACTTCCTGCTCTCTTTACTCATTCCCTCAAACGCACGCAGCACTTCAAGAGGAACAGCAAAAATAATCGTATTGTGATCTCCCGAAATATCATTTAAACTCTGTAGTGTACGCAAATGAAGTGCACCGGGAGAGTGAGCGAGAATCTCTGCCGCTTTAGACATATCCTTTGCCGCCAGGACTTCTCCGGAGGCTTTAATGATAACCGCTCTTTTTTCACGCTCGGACTCCGCTTCTTGTGCCATGACTCGTTGTNNAACAATATTCTTTAACTCGACAGAATCAACAGTAACCCCCCAATGATCGGTCGCTTTAGCAACAATCTGTTGAATACGTTTGGAAATATGTTCACGTTTCATTAACAACTCATCAAGTGTAACTTCTCCCACAACATCCCGCATTGTTGTTTGAGACAGTTGGGATACAGCATAAAAATAATTTTCTACTTGTAGAATTGCTTTAGACGCATCCGCCATCCGAAAATATAACACCGCACTAACGCGCACGGAAACATTATCTTTAGTAATACATTCTTGATCAGGAACATCAACCGTTTTAACACGCATATCCACCCGCTCCCAAGTTTGGATTATGGGAACAACCAATCGTAATCCAGGTTGTATCGTCCCTACATATTTTCCTAACGTGAACTTGACACCACGTTCATACTCTTTGACAATCTTTAAGCTTGCAAGAAGAATAACAACCAAGCCTATAATCACAGGATTAATCAAAAATAATAACGAATAATTTATTGCCATGAAACCACCACCTTAGAAAATAACCCCAAGATATATAAAAACTACCTCTCAAAAAAGCCTATGATTCGTAACACGTTCCAAATCCTGCCGCGGGTAAGAACAAAAACAGAACAAAAATGGTGGAAATTGGGAATTAAAACCTGGTCTGACTTCATTAAAACAGAAAAAATAAAATGTGTTCGCCCAGCCGTAAAGCAATATTACAATTCGATCCTCATTAAAGCAAGTAACGCTCTCCTCGAAGGAGATTCAACTTTCTTCACCTCAATTCTCCCTTCAAAAGAAAAGTGGCTACTCTACGACCACTTTCGCGAGGAATGTGGTTATCTAGACATTGAGATCGACTCGAGAGGAAAAATAACACTGGTAGGAATTTCCAATTATTATACCACAAACACGTTTGTAAAAGGAGTTAACCTAGATCAAAACACATTTAAGAAAGAACTTGCAAAATACAAACTCGTCATCACATTTAACGGTTCAGCATTCGATCTCCCTAAATTAAAGAAAGAACTGGGTGTTACTATTAATGTCCCTCACATCGATCTTAAGCCGCTCTGTGTGAACCTCAATCTTAGAGGAGGACTAAAAGAAGTAGAAAAGCAACTTAATCTCAAAAGACCAGCACATTTGAATGGCAATCCCGTAGATTTATGGAAAGCATTTCATGCCTCTGGAGATAAAGAATACTTGGATTTGCTCATTAAATATAACGCAGAAGACATCGAGAATTTGAAAGGTGTGATGGAACATTGTTATAAAAAATTAACAACACTAAACTCAGTAGGTTCTGCCAAAACTATATAAACATGATAACTATTTTATTATCATATGGTTCATACCGTCACCCCTTGGGAAGTCAAAGGTAATATTGACTATGATAAACTCATCCGGGAATTTGGTGTTGGGAAAATTGATGAGCCCCTTCTAAATCGCATCAAGAAACATACCAAAGAACTTCATCATTATCTCCGCCGTAATATCTTCTTCGCTCATCGCGATCTCCTGTTTATCCTTGATCAATACGAAAAAGGAAACAAGTTCTTTCTCTACACTGGGCGAGCCCCATCTGGGCCAGTCCACTTAGGACATATGGTCCCTTGGTATTTCACCAAATGGCTCCAAGACAAATTTGACGTTGAACTATATTTCCAATTCCCAGATGAAGAAAAATTTCTGTTCAAAAACAATCTGGAGTGGGACGAAGCACAGAAATATCTTCACGAAAATATACTCGACGTCATTGCGGTAGGTTTTGATCCTAAAAAAACNNTAATCTTATGTATCCAGAAGCACTTAAGGTAGCTAAACGGATTACGTTCTCAACTGTCAAAGCGGCATTCGGCCTCACTGCAGAGAATAACATTGGCTCAATTTTTTATACCGCTATGCAAGCAGTCCCCGCATTTCTGCCCAGCGTTCTCAAAAAGAAAAAAATTCCTTGTCTTATTCCTCATGCTATCGACCAAGACCCGCATTTTAGAGTCTCACGAGATGTTATTCCAAAGTTAGGATATGACAAACCCGCGTCGATCCAATGCCGCTTCCTTCCAGGACTCGCAGGAATGGAAACAGACGGAAAAATGTCTTCCTCCGTAGAACAAACCGCCATTTTCATGACTGACGATCCTAAAACAGTTAGAAACAAAATTATGAAACATGCCTTCTCCGGCGGACAAGCAACAGTTGAAGAACACCGGCAAAAAGGGGGAAACCCCGACATTGATATTGCCTATCAATGGCTTACATTTTTTGAAGAAGACGACCAGAAGCTCAAAAAAATCTACCAAGATTACAAAAAAGGGATTCTCCTCAGTGGCGAAATAAAACAGCTTTTAGTTGACAAACTAAATCCTCTTCTCAAAACCCACCAAGAAAACCGCCTTAAAGCAGTTAAAAATGTTGACAAATTTGTCCTAAAAGTGTGACAATAGATTTAAAAACAAGAAAATCTTTCTGACCAACAAAGGTGATAGTATTATGACACGTTCAAAACCGAAAAAATCTCTTCCTAAACAACCAAGTCGCTGGCACGCCGTTCCGCTCAAAGGCAGTTTTATGATCACTGCGATCCTTGGTATCCTAATATCCATCTACTGGGTTTATCCACAAAGCAAAAATTACGGATTGACTTTCATCCTCATCTTCGCAATTATGTTCGTAGCATCAGCAGTAAGTGCAACCAAAGCACCAGTCATTGAGGTTTAAGATGAGCGTACAAAATTTTCATTGGCAATTCCCACTGCGCCGACTTCTTCGCTTCGAGGCTCTCTTTATCGGCGTCTTTACTCTACTCATTTTCCTTTTTTCATACATCCAATTTGAAAAACAAATTGTACCGCCGATTTTATTCAGTATTACCTTTCTTCTCATTTATGCCCTTGTTTCAACAACCGCAAAAGCAGTCCGTCAGACCGAGGTATATTATCATCTTACCCCCACCCATTTCGAATTAACTCATAAGAATCGCTGGAAAACTAAAAAAGAAAAAGTTCATTGGAAGGATGTTTCCCGGCACAAGCTTGATCACACACTTCTTGGTGGTTATCTGCTCACCAAAAAAGGTAAAAAACATCTTCTCTTCTTTAACTCAAAATCTGAAATCGCTCAGTTCGAAGCATTTCTTAAGAAACATCACCAGAAAGTTAGTGCTTAAACAAACGATCAAACTTTTCTTTGGCTTTATTCTCTTTCCAGAATATTTCGTGAGAAGATCGTTTCTCAAACAGAGCAATTGCCAACAGCGTCTGATTTTCTTCGGTATTAATCGCATGCTTGATTGCTAATATCTTCGCCTCCTGCAAGCACTCATCTAAAATCTGAAAATGTTCCTGACGGCAGCGACGCTCAACTTCCGTTTCCTCTTCTGACGTAAGAATTATTTCTTCCCACGAAGGATAGGAACTCCCCGCAACCTGCTTAGGAAATGTTTTCGAGAAAACCATACGATGTCGTACTCGCCACGATTTAAATAAGTTTTGTTCAGAAAACAGCACTACAATTATATAACCAGCAGCAATCTGAACGATATGCCCTCCTACTGGAAACATGTGAACCAAGTTCTGCGTGACGCAGAGATTATTATCGAAGTCCTTGACGCTCGTATGGTTGAACAAACCCGCCATATTGAAATTGAACAAAAAGTACAACGACAAGGAAAAATACTTCTCTATGTTTTTAACAAATGTGATTTAGTTGATCCGGAAACGCTCGCCAGACACAAGAAGAGCTTNNTCGCACGGAGAAAGAGTGACCGTCGGCATCTTAGGATACCCCAATGTAGGTAAATCTTCCCTGATCAACGCGTTGGCAGGAAGATCGGCAACATTAACCTCATCAGAAAGCGGGTTTACACGAGGAGTACAGAAAGTTCGTGTTGATCCAAAGATTATGGTCATTGATACACCTGGCGTATTTCCTCAAGAAGAAAATGACCAGCAAAAATACGGAACAACGGGTGCAGTGAGCCACGGCAAGGTAAAAGATCCCGAAGGAGTGGTATTAGCATTAATAACAGAAGAGAAAAAAGCGATTTGTAAATATTACAAAATTACAGCTGAAGATCCTGAAGAAATTCTTGAAAAAATCGCCTTGCATCTCCATAAGCTCCTTAAAGGCAACCTTCCCGACACTGAAACCGCCGCCCGACTTGTACTCAAAGACTGGCAAACAGGAAAAATCCATAAAAATCTTTAAAAACACCTCTCATAAAGATTGAATGAGGTGTTTATACTATGAGTTATTTAGAAAGTGTTAAGAAATTTGAACCGCAATTGTATTTAGTTTTTCGTGTTGTGTTTGGCTTATTGTTCTTTGCCCACGGTGCACAGAAACTTTTTGGTTGGTTTGGCGGTACGCCACTGGAATTAGCGAGTTTGATGGGTGTAGCAGGAATTGTTGAATTTCTCGCAGGATTAGGCATTGCGCTTGGATTCTTCACTCGTTTGGCGGCATTAGGGGGAGTTGTTAATATGGTCGTTGCGTACGCCATGGTTCATGCTCCGCAAAATTGGATGCCTTTGGTAAACCAAGGAGAATTGGCCCTGCTCTACTTGTTCGGATTCCTTGTTGTCCTCGCTCACGGCGCAGGAGAATGGAGTGTTGAGAAATCCTTGCTAAGAAAAGAGTTGTTTTAACTAATTTTTTAATTTATTTTTTTTTTTATTATTTTTTACCGTATATTGTGCTCAACAAAAATATAAACAAAAGAGTATTACTACAACCATGATTAATCAAGTCAATCGAGAAGAAGCATTAAAACTCATTGCCGAAAACAAAAACAATGCTCAGTTTATAATCATTGATGTAAGAACACCCAAAGAATTTGAGCAGCAGCATCTGCCTCAAGCATTGAATATCAACATCTACGATCCAGATTTCAAAGAGCAAATACTAAAACTCAACCAACGGAAGACCTACCTGATATACTGCAAATCGGGCGGACGCTCTTCACACGCAACAGAAATGATGGAAGAATTGGGGTTTCGGCATATCTATAACATAAATTACTTATCTTTGACTTCTTAGCTTTCTTTTAGTCGATACTTCTATATATTTATTTCGTTTTCATTTATAAAGAGAGGTGAAGAA
>DUGB01000099.1 GCA_013331555.1 Candidatus Woesearchaeota archaeon | reverse complement strand
TTTTTACTCTCATTATTTTTATAAAGAAATTATCACCCTTATTTTCGTATGGTGTATCTTGTTGGCATTGCTGGTGGTTCGGGAAGTGGAAAGAGTACCGTGGCAGGATTAATTCAACAACACTTGAAATTGTGGGGTGTTACTACTGCTATACTTTCTATGGATGATTGTTATCGTGATTTTAGCGGTTTAGATGAAGAACAACGGGCTGCGCTTTGTTTCAATCCAGAACTCAATTATGATCATCCTCATAGTGTTGATTTTGGACGTCTTGAAGATTATCTTCATCAATTGAACTCTGGCCAACGTTTTGAATATCCTCAATATGATTTTGCCCGCCATTGTCATGGAACTAATTTTGTCTCCGTTCCTCAAAATGTTGAAGTTGGAATTGTCGAAGGTATTTTTGCGTTGTATTCTGGACAGCCAGTAGAACGTGGCTTGATTGATTTGTATGATGAGGGCTTGTTTGTAGTCACAAGTCCAGAAATTGCTCAGTTAAGACGAATTAGTCGTGATCTTACCGAACGAGGAAGAGAGTTAGGTCATGTCCGTAGGCAGTTGGAGCAGACAGTGATTCCGATGTACCGGCGTTTTGTTCTTCCCACGGCAGATAATGCGACTGATGTTATTAATTGGCAGATACATACTGCGGATAATGATGCGATGAAAAGAAAGTTATTTGCTATTGCCCGCCAGAAAGCACTTTCTATTTATGAACGAGTGCGCTCACCGGTATTGGCTGAGTTGGCTTCGGATGATTTTTCTTTAGGGGGCTGATTTGTTTCTATGTCTGCTTCCGGATTCGTTTTTTCATCTTTCTTTTCTTTGTTCTTGATGTTTTCTATTTTCTTTTTCCTGCCGCGTTTCCCTTTTTCTTCTTCATCGGCTTTATCTTGAAGATGGCGTTTCCATCTCAATACTGTATAATTCACCGGATTTTTGATTTTAGAACATAATGAATCTGGATGGCAGACGCCAATTGTTTTGTAATATCCGTCAGTGTCACAGTTGGGTGGAAGCCTTTCTTTTGGTTGGAAATGATGCAGCTGCCCTTTGATGTACACTTCGCGCAACGGCACGCGGTTTTTTTCTGTGTTCCATTTATGGATATAATTTTCAATCTCTTGTTTGTTCCACCCTATCTTGCCTAAAAAATTGCTGACACAAAAAATACTGCGTTTTTTACCATCTTCCATTCCTTGGAGAATCATTTTAATGCAAGGAGGAAAAAATTCTTCTGTGATTGGACTTTGAATAACCAATTCATCAACATCTTTTGGTTTTGTGCTTATTTCTTTCTTTTCTTCTTTTATTTGATAATCCCAGGCCTGCAGGAGAAGCCGCCTAGCGCTTTCGCCGGATACAGCACGGGGAAGAAATGATATCTCGGTGGTTACTTTTTCTGGGGCAGCCATTGGTTTTTCGAATAGGGATAATGCTGCTGGATTAAGAGGGAGACTGACGAGCCCCGATTTTTCATGCAAACTGTACGGCATGCGGTACAAGTGACGAGTGGATAAGAGAACAGTGTCAATTTCAAGAAACTTTTCTACATTTAGTTTAGTGATTTTATGTCCTTCTTCATTTGTGGTAGAAATAAGAATTTCTGGCAGGGGGAGCTTTACTTTTTCTGCGACGATAGCAATGTTGTTTTGCTCGTATTCGAGAATACGCTTTCCGAGCGCGTCGGCAATATTTTCTTTGATGTAGAGGGCGATTCTTCGCGGTGCTTCAGGGAAAAGATCTTTGGTGGGAACATTCTTAATTTGCTGAGGAAATGCTTCAAAGGGAATTCCGATATGGAAGCCTTTGTTGCCTGAGAATTTGATGGAGATATCTTTCACGTCACAGTACTGAAGGAATTTAATGATGAGTTCTGCACAGAGTTTACTGTATTCAACAACGGCGCAGTCGATATCCAGAACGAGATCCCAGCCAATTCGAAGTGCCCCGATATCAGCTTTACTGAGTGTGGAATTAATCTGAAGAGGATTTGACCATAATTCTTCACTGCAGTGAAACGAAGTGGCGTTGTTCAAAGCAAGATCTAAAACTTCTTGCGGGTAGGTTAGAATATCTGGGCGCTTACCGTAACCTTCTCCATAACACACACCGATTTCTTTATTGGTTGCATGTCGAATCAGCGCTTCTTGAATATCTCTTCGTTTGTAGTATTTGAGAAGAGTGCTTTTCGTAAGGGGAGACATGTGTTATCTATTAGTGAATGAGATTTAAATATTATGTTAAGGAGATTTACTCTCTTAATGAAAAGTTGTGTGGGTTATCATGAATAAATCTTACGTATTCTTCAGGTGGCAATGGTCTACTAACATCCCAACTTTGTACCAAATCACAAATTCCTCTTTCATAAACAAATCTCATTGCTTTGTTAGGAACACCTTCTCCCGTAATTATTCTTCGTTTTCTACGTACGCGAGGCAATTCTCTTGTCATCTGGGCAATCCGCTCTGCCAATCTCACTGCTTTTGATGTTTTTGGATGTATCATTCCTTCTGCAACTCTGTTCATAAGTTTATAATCTAACTTTAACTCTCCGAAGATCACATTATCAAAACGTTCAAGTCCTTGTGAATCTGTAAATGCATCATCTAAAGAGACGTGAAAACCTGCTCTCAGTGCTCGTCTAGATTGTAAAGCAATTTGTTCGTTTGTTAGTCCGTCACATTTTCCTTCAGTGATCTCGAGATTTACACCGTTTCTTGAGAAACCAGTTTCATCAACCATTGCTCCAATTCTTGCAATTAAGTGATGGTCAGGAAGGTCATATGGTGAAATGTTTACAGCAACGGAAAATCTTTGTCCTTCTTCATTCCATTGCCTTGTTTGTGTACAGGCAAGATATACTACTCTTTCTGTTAAATTTCTAATCATACCCAGTCTTTCTGCAAGACGGATAAAAATATCTGGACGAACAGGCTTACCATCAAGTGTAAGGCGTGCTAGAGCTTCATTTCCTCGAATTTGCTCAGAGTTTAAATCTTTTTTTGGTTGGTAATGAACAAGAAAATCACTTTGTTTACCTTGTAAAGCATGATAAAGATGTTGTGCAGCTCTGATTAAGTAAGAAATATCATTCGGACTAGAAGAGACCCCATCTTCTCCATAAACTACAAACCGTTGTCCCGTTGTTGTAGCTTCTTGAAGTGCTCTCAATGAATGATCCAAAATGTTCACTTTTTTTGGTGTTGTCTTCGGGGAGTATGCAGCAATTCCCATAGGAATGGGTTGTGTTGGATCTTGAGCAGTAAGTAAATCTAATGTTCTCAGTGCTTTGTAGGCTACAAGAGCAGTATTTTGCAGTTCTTTCATTGCGGTATAAATTGCTACAACAAGTCCTTTTTGTGGCACAACAAAGATTTGATCTTGTCCTCTGCTTGCTCCATCAACGATTGCTCCTCTCACTGCTATTGTTCTTTGTAGTCCTCTTTCGCCGTACCAACGTGAATCATTAATGCTTAGAACAGCTATTGCTCTATCATCACGACACCTTGCTCTTATGTCATCAACAAAATTTACCAAAGAATTATAATCCATTACTTGGGGCAGATTCATTTTAATTAACCATTTACCCGGAGTTACAATTGTTATTTAAATTTACCCTACAATTTCGCAACTTCTTTCTTAAATTCGTCGGCTTTCTTGTGCAAGACGGCAAGAACGTCTTTTAATGCTTTTCTTGGTTCAATGCCTTTTGTTTCAAGAAGAAACTGGGGAATTCCAATCAGAGGGTGATTGACGCGATAGGTCACAGTCGTGACACCTTTAAGTTCTTGCAGTTCTTTTTTAAGAATGTTACAGAACGTATGAGTTTCACCTTTAAGGGTAAAAACCAATTTTGTTTTTGTTTCCTCGAGAACGGTAAATTCCATTATCTTTGCGGAATGGAGGGGTTAATTTATAAAGATTACGGTAGGTTTGAGCTTTTCTCTCTGTATTTTTGATGACTTGTAAACCGCCAAAGGCAAAGTTTAAATTCTTTTATGGTTACTGCTTTAAAATGGAGACGCCGGAGGAAAAAATGTTCCGAGTGCTGGAACATTGGAAACCTGAAAAGAAAATTTTATCTCCTGAAGCGCTCGTCTCTTCTTCTGAATGTTTATTTCCTTTATTTTTGCATGTTTATCTGATCACTCGTGATTTATACCAAACAATGCCGCTGCGCAAAAACGGTGAATCTTCTTTCATTCATCCACTAAATGTCGTTGTTCTTTTGCGGAAAGCGAAAGTAGATGATGTTCTTACGTTGTGCGCAGGGATGCTTCATGATTATGTTGAAGAAAAAGTTGATCTGTATCGTGAAGCTCATCAGAAGACAAGTCCTCTGGATATCGCATCTCTTGATGCATATGAAGAGGTTGTTTTTCAAGAATTGCAACAGAATCTTAAGACGTGTTGTCTGAAGCATGATTTTGAGCAACAGTCTGCTTTAACGATAATTAAAACACTTCATTTATTGACAAGGCATAAAAGGGAGTTTTATTATGCTTCGATTGCGAATATCTATCTTTGTGATGATCCTGAGATCAAAGAGAAGGCGATTATCGTCAAATTAGCGGATCGCATTCATAATATCCTGTGCATCGATAACTTTACGGAGCAGGAACGGATTTACCAATGTTTCAAAAATCTATTTATTTTGAATAATACTAAACAATACTTGCAGGGAAAGTTTGGGGTGTATAATCGGATTGAATTAAAACCGTTTCCTCCGATTGAAAAACTGTTCAATAAATGCTGTAAGGCTACTTATGATGCGTTTCTAACGATTTGCTCTCATTGCTCAAGAAAGGGAATTGGAGATATTGTTAGTATGCTACAGCTGGCGTTTCGAAAGTATCAGTTCTGCTACAAAGGAATTTCTGAGGTGACTGTTCTCAACCCTCTGGAAACGCATCCGTTGCGATTATTTCAAGGTGTCGTGTTAAAATATGATGCTCGGCTTCATCGGGAGCAAGAGAAGTTTTTGTCTCTCCAAAAAAATGAAATTGAGTATTGTACTAGTTTCTTTGGGTCTTGTCAGTTTAGACCCGATTTAATTCAATCTATTGTTGATTACAAAGATGCGTATTCTCTTAAAGAGGTTGTAGCAAGTTTGTTATATGATCCGGTGTATATAATGGGGGGTTTCTTGGTGTCTGATCTATCACACGATGGAAGAATTAAGCGTTAAAGATGCGCTCATAATTATGCCAGATTTGTTTTGCTGTTTCTTCTATGGAAAGCTGCTTTAGTTCAGCAATTTTTTTGATGGTTTCAAGAACATATGCCGGCTCGTTTCGGTCTGAGAAAGGACTGAGCCAAGGCGAGTCTGTTTCAGTGAGGAGCTGAGTGAGTGGAACAATTTTCACCAGTGTTTGAAAGTTTGAGGATTTGATGATATTGGGTGGGATAGAAAAGTAATGTCCGAGTTCGGCAGCTTTGTGGATGAGGCTCTTCTTTCCTGAGAAGCAATGTTGAATGACAGGAATTTCTTTATTTTTTATTTCTTGTTCAAGGACAGTGATGCATTCATTCTCTGCTTTTCGGGAGTGAATGACAATAGGTTTGTTTAGTTTGATGGTGAATCTGATAATCTTACGAAAATTATGTTCTTGTTCTACTTCGGTTTTTTCTTTGTCGGCCCAGTGAAAATCCATTCCTACTTCGCCGATGGCAGTAATTTCTGTTTTGTTTTTCTCAAAGAAGCAAAATTCTTCTTCAAGGTCTATTTTCCCTTGGTGATGCGGAAGTCCAACGGCATCAGGCTGAATACCAAGGGCATCGATGGGATAAATACCGAGACTGGCTTTGATTAATGGCTGGTGTTTTCGAGCCAGTTCGAGGACTTCTCGATTGTTAGGGGGATTAACTCCAGAAACGAGGATGCGTCTAAGGCCGGCGGCATACGCTTTTTTGAGAACTTCGGGAAGATCCGCTTTGAACAGTTCGTGATTGAGATGACAGTGAACGTCTACGAGATTCATAGTTACTGAATCTTGCCGGTGTTTAAATGTTTTCTTGTTCGGAAGGAATATTTTTAAAAATAGGTTGGTCTTTTTGTCATTATTGAGGTGAGTTGGAGTAATGAGAAAGAATGAATGCCGCACCTTTAGATTATTTACTTCTTGATCCGCGAGAGCGGATCGATTATCGGGTTGCGCGTGGTATAACCATCAAAGAATGGTATGAGAGTTTTCGGCCGGAAAAGCCCACTACTGAGTTGATGAGATATGATGAAGCAAGAGAATATTTAGGAATAGCTTCATCCAGTAGCTTTTATCATCTTGTTGAGAGAAAGTTCTTTGGAGAACCAGTTACAGTACGAACACAGAAGTTTCTTTCTAGTGAAAATGTTTATAGAGTTAAACTTAATGATTCTACTCTTGTTCCTCTCTCTTCTTTTAGGCTGTTGCTTCAGCGTGAACAATTTTACATGTCTTTCGATTGGTTTAAACCATCATTTCGAAAATATTTTCGTCGTGGTATCGATGGACACCAGCCTGGTCTTTCTATTGTGGATACAGCAAGGGTTGTTGATTATCTCAAACGAAGAAAATTAGTTGTAGAGAAATGGCCAACGTTGGAGGACTATAATCATGATACTGGCTTAAATCTCTCTATTTCTCGCTTACATAGTCATATTCGGGGAATGGTTCGACGAGGAGAGATACGTCTTACACCAATCTCAAAAGATCCACGTTCTGGTGGTCGAGTTCCTAAACTCTATAAGATCGAACCACATCATTATAAACTGGTTGTTGAACTGGAAAGACGACAACTTAAACTTCTGCAGTCCGGAGTCACAACAAGGCAATTAGCAGAAGCGATGGGTATGTCTGTTGATAGTGTTGGTGAACGATTGTATGTTGGCAGTCAATTGGGATTACTTCATCCTGAATTGATTACCTATAATCCTTTAACTCGAGATGCCCGTGGAGGTTATGTTCTTTCTCAGTATGAAGCTTCTCGTTTGATTACTGGAGATATTTCTGTTCCTTCTTTGACAGCTTTTGAGAGATCAAAGGGAATTGAAAAAGTTAAGTTATCAATAGTTAAGACTAAATCTCCTCTAAAAATTATTGATGCTGGAATTGAACGAGAACTATGGCAGCGTGCACGCGCCGGTCAAAATGATGCGTTTCAGATTCTTTTAGCGGTGTATGATGATATTATTTGTGAAGAAGCAGCACGATATCGTTACGGGTTGCGAGAAGAGGATCGTCGATGGTTTCTTCCAACAGCATTGTTTGAGTTTATTCATCGATTTGAGGCTCATCGCTATACAACACGAGATCATGTCATCACTTTTTTACGGGAAAAATTAGCCGAATTTGCTCGCCAAGAACGTCCTTCTTGGATTTCAGTTAATCAACGTATTGGAGATGGTAAATCAGAATTAGGTGATCTTGTTGATAACGATAGGCGAAGGTGGTGAATATCTTATTTTATAGGAAAACTCCTCTGTAGAGGCTCTCGAAACGTTGTTTAATTTCTGCTCCTATTCTTCCACGTCTTTCAGGCAAAGTAACATGGAGCGCTAACGCAAATTGTTGAGGGGTATTTAGACTTGCCAAATCCTCTAAATTTACGGGTCTAACATTATTGGCTGTCGTGGTATATCTTTCGCCGTTTGAAACCACTTTAAGTCCAGAATAAGGTCGTATAACTTTTCCTTCTATTTTAAGAACTGCTTCACCATGTTGAATAAAGTTTCTTCCAAAATCTATTGTACTTACATCTTGAACGAGAAGATATGCAGGTCCTGCTCTTGAATAGTCATATCTTCGGTCTAAGTCGTTTAAACTCAGGGTGTTCATTCTAGTACCTAAAGGAATGTGAGCAATTATTCTTCCATCATCTACTGCATAGAGAGCATGACTTGCTTTTACTAAGCGATTATAGACTTCTGCTGCTGTAGGTTCTCTGGTTGTTCTAGATTGTGTTACTGAGTGTGTTAGTGTCATTGCAATCGTTATTTTTGAGTCCATTTTGGATAGGATTTAAAAATCTACCTCTTTTTTAGAACTTATGACAAGACGTACGATGCGAAAAGAAGATCATGTTCAATATGCTTTGAAGCGAAATATGACTTTTGATGACCATCCCACTATTCAGGGATTTGACTTTGAAAAGCCATTTGACTTTCAGCAGTTTATGCAAGCGTACGCAACCACGGGTTTTCAGGCGACGAATTTAGCGCAAGGGATTGAAATCGTGAAAACGATGCGCCGGGAGAAAGCGATCATTTTTCTTACTTATACTTCAAACATGATCAGTTCCGGCAATCGTGATATTATCCGTTATTTGGTAAAACATAAAAAAGTGGATGTGTTAGTGACATCTGCCGGCGGTGTTGAGGAAGATATTATCAAATGCTTGAAACCTTTTGTACTTGGTTCATTTGAAGCACCAGGTCAGATGCTTTTTGAGCATGGAGTCAATAGAACAGGTAATATTTTTGTACCTAACGATCGATTTGCGTACTTTGATAAATTTATGCAGGAATTCTTTGAAAAAATGTATGCTCGGCAGAAGAAAGAGAAAGTAGTATTTTGTCCTCACGAGTTGATTCGTGAGTTAGGACTAGCGATTAATGATCCCACTTCAGTTTTATATTGGGCGGCAAAAAATGATATTCCTATTTTTTGTCCAGGATTAATAGATGGTTCGTTTGGTGATTTACTGTTTTTCTTCAAGCAAAGCCACCCAGATTTTCTATTAGATGTCAGCAAGGAAATGAAAGATATTGTTCAGTTAGTGTTGAATTCGGAGAAAACCGGCGGGATTATCCTTGGCGGCGGGATCAGCAAGCATTTTGCGTTGAATGCGAATATTTTCAAAGAAGGCTTTGATTATGTTGTCTATATTAATACTGCGCAGGAATATGATGGTTCTGATTCTGGTGCACGAGTCGATGAAGCTGTGAGTTGGGGTAAAGTGAAAGCAGCTGCGCCGAGTGTCAAAATATTCTGTGATGCGACAATTGCGTTTCCGTTGTTAGTGGCGGGNNTGAACGGAAGAAGAAGTGAATTTTGAATTTATAAAAAACCGATACTTGGATTTACAGATACATCTCTTTGAACTGTTCCAGGTCTTTTTTCTAAAAGTGAGTGGACTGGAATTACCGGTATCTTTCTACCACGATTTTGTTCTACTATTCCTGCTGCTTCAGCAAGATATGTGGAGAAAGAACTACAAGGTGGAAGTGACTTCTGATCTGCCATCATTCTGAGACGAGGAATTGTGTAATTAGCGAATAATCCCATTTTTGTAGGTACTGCAAGGTCGTGTCCATTGTATGGTGCGACGGTGAAATCCACTAATTTTTCAAGAATGGCAAGAGTGTCTATCTCTGATGTGTCTGAACCAAACAATTCTTCTCTGTGAGGAGAATGGTCTATTCGTGTTGCTGCATTAACCAAAGTTCGAGCAACATTATTTTCACGTCCTCCAACAATAATAGCTCCATAACCATAACAAGCAAAATGCGCTAAAGCGTTTGCGGTATTATAGTGTGGTTCTACATCTGACCTTCGTTTTTGATGATCATTAGCAGCCACAGTTCTACCAAGAAAATCATTGAACCAAGTATAACCTTTAACATCTTCTGGGCTATATGCAAATGCATCTGTTAATGTTCTCATAAGAGAACGAGCGCGCTCGAAGTCGTTTGGAAATTCTATGGCCAGTAATCCTACAAGATCCGCCAAATTTTTTCTTCTGTTGGCATTAAAATCTGTTATCTCAACAGGACGGTGTGTTCCGTCGGAATTCGAAATGTTGAAAATATGTTTGCCGGGTTGGAGTGTATGTTGATAGTATGCTCCAAAATGTTCAGAAATAGTTTCCATAATAGCAAAAGCGATATCATTTACTTGGTCGCTTTGCTGTAGATAGTGCCGACCAGCAGGACAAACATGGTCTTGTTCAATCCAATATTCCTGTGCTGATTCCATCATATTTTTACTCTAAAATAATCATTATATTTAAACTTGTTGGTAGTAACAGAATCTCTTGGTTCCCAGCAAACTTTATAAACGGGTCTCGGTTGTAACGTTGTAAATCAAAGAAAAGGTGGTTTCCATGACAATCGTAAAAATTGCATTGCATAAAGTAAACGCAGAGCGTGATTTGGACGCAAAAGGCGGACAGATTAAAATTAATAATAATGTTTCTTTAAAGAATGTTGAAGAGATGGCTTTTGCTGCCGATGGCCGCAAAGGATTAAAATTTACGTTCGCTTTTACTTGTAATTATGAGCCTGATCTTGGCAAAATTGATGTTGAAGGCCAAGTATTCTATGTTGAGAAAGATAAGAAGATTGAGCAAATCAAACAGGGTTGGGATAAAACTAAGAAAATTCCGCTGGAAATTATGGAGCAGATAATTAACGCTGCGTTGCATAAAGGTAATATTCAAGCAATCAAGATTAGCGAAGATGTTAGTCTTCCAAGTCCATTGCCACTGCCAAAAGTCCGGTCTAGTGGTGAAGAAGGGAAGAAGGAAAATTAATTTTTTATTTCTTTTTTTTACGGAATAACAACACCGTACAGTTTTGCTCCATTTTTTGGGAGTAAGTCTATATAGTCGAAAGGCCCAAAATGTCCTGTCGGTGCGTCGGCAAGTTTTAAAATCTTATCTAACCATCCTTGCTGTTTTTCTAGTTGTTCAAGAGAAATAAAATTTCTGTCAGAAACATGCATCTCTCTTCCATCAAGACCGTAGAGAACTCCTGTTGAGATCAGATGAGGTTTTGGTACTCCTCGCAAATATATTTGATTGTTAAAAGTGCCATTGGCATGAGCGTGATCTCCTCCTAGGACATAGACATCTATTTTGGCATAGCGAGCACGGAGAGCAATAAGTGGTCGTAGTTCTTTAGTTCTATAATCCATTCTCGGATCATTAAATTCTTCTGTTGTAGGAAACTCTATGTCTTTAAACTTATGTTGCTCGTGTGGTGATTTCTGAACATTTATATCCCATCTGAATACATGATGATCCCGATATTCTCTTAATTGCTTTCGAAATCCTGGTTCTCGTTGTACATCAGAATAATTTTGCAGTACAATGTCAATGCCTTTCTGATCTTGGAGAGTAGCAAGAAAGCGCCGAATCCTGGCTCGATGCTCAGGCACGTGTTGAGCTTGTTCTTCAGTGACGAGTAAATCATTTAGTCCTAATGTGAAGTGAGGTTCAACACCAGCTTTTTTGCACGCCCGATCAACACGGTAGGCACCTGTAGCTAATGTGTACACGTTTGCCAAATGTAAAGGACCGCTTGGTGTTGTTCCCATCATGACGGAAACTTGCTTTTTTCTCAATCTTTGTAATTGATCTGCAAGCTCAGAATCTTCTCTTCTTTGCTCTTCAGGTGTTGGAACATATAGGCTTCCAAGTTCTCTTGTTAAATTTGTTACTTCTGCACTTTCTAAACCCGTTCTTTGCTCAATTTCTGTAATTGTATATCCTTTAATAGCTAAGACTGCTCCTGCAAGAAAACGGAGGTGTTTTCCACTAACTGTGTAACGATCCAAAACTCTATTCCATCTCTCGCAACTGGAACTATACGAAAGTCCACTCCCTATTTCTATTCGGTTTTGGCCTATCTCGTTGCTCTCAAATGTCTGCTGAACTAAGTGTCTCCATTTTGCTGGTTCAAGATGTGCTTCAACCCAAGTTTGACAGTTTGCCA
>DUGB01000086.1 GCA_013331555.1 Candidatus Woesearchaeota archaeon | reverse complement strand
AATATTGGAACAATCCCAGAAGAAAGTTATGTGACGGTTAAAATCGGTGAACAGGCAGTAGGAAAGATTGATGAGGGTTTCTTGGAACGGCTCCGGCCGGGAGACGTGTTTGTATTAGGCGGGAATGTGTATATGTTCAAATTTTCTCGGGGGATGGTGGCGCAGGTGAGTACTTCAGTGAATAGGCCGCCAACGGTGCCCAGCTGGTTTTCAGAAATGCTGCCGCTGTCTTTTGATCTGGCGATGGAAATCAGCCGGTTTAGAAAGCTGATGGATGAACGTTTCCGGGAGAAGAAAAGTCAACAAGAGATCATCACATTCATCCATGACTTTCTCTCTGTTGATGACAATGCGGCCGAAAGTATTTATCATTATTTTTATGAACAATTTCAGTATAGTATCATCCCTTCGGACAAGAAAATCGTTGTTGAGACGTATACAGACCGTGGAAGAACGTATGTGTTATTTGACTGTGTTTTTGGACGGAGGGTGAATGATTGTTTATCACGGTCATTGGCATATGTGATTGGGACAGGACAACATCGTGATGTTGAAATCGGGTTGAGTGATAATGGATTTTATTTATCAGCAGAAAAAACATTCAATCCATTGACGGCGTTCGAGACGTTGAAGAAAGACGATTTTCGGGGAATATTAGAAAAAGCGGTTGACCGAAGCGAGGTTCTCAATCGGCGATTTCGACACTGCGCGGCACGGTCATTGATGATTTTACGAGAATATATGGGCCGACGTAAGAACGTCGGACGGATGCAGGTAGGAAGCAAGATTCTCATGAATGCGGTCAAAAAAATCAGCATGAATTTTCCAATACTAAAAGAAGCACGACGAGAAGTGTTAGAGGATTTGATGGATTATGAGCATGCGCAGGAGATTATTACTGGAGTGGTGGAAGGAAAGATTAAGATTGAACAAGCGAATACGACTCTGCCGAGCCCCTTCGCGTTTAGTTTAATTATGGCTGGATACAGTGACGTTATCCGTGTAGAAGATAAGCAAGAATTTCTACGGCGGATGCATCAAGCAGTGATGGCAAAAATTGCGTTGAAAGAAGGCAAGAAAAAAATAGCTCAGAAGCAGGAAGAATTTTCCCATGCTCAATTTTGGGATGATGTTCAACAGAAAGTTGATGATACGAAAGATATGTTTAAAGAACGGTTGAAGATGCAAGTGTGGAACTTATCGTATGTACCAATGTATGCGAAAGAAGAACTCGTTAAGTTGATTGAAACGGGAAATATGCGCAAAGAAATATGGGAAAAAATTAAAGAATATCGAAATGACATTGAGAAAAATTGGCCGGAGGAATTAAAAGAATTTGTGTTAAGAGAGATGGACGCGGTGGAAAGCTGAAGAAAATTGAGCTATGGCTGCACGATGCTCCTGCTTTAACTGAACTTGGGCGATGAGGGAGTGCAAATCACCATGACGAAGAACAATAGATTCTGTTGGAAAGACATCATCTTCAATACAGCCAAGTTGGTAGGGAAGTGGCGCGGAATGAATCGGTGTGAAAGAAATAAGTTCTAAATGAGGTCTCGCTATTTCCGTTTCGGGACAAAAGTAGGTAAGACGTGCTTCAGCAGGAGAGAGATATTTTTGGGAGATATCAAGCACTTCTAATTCTTGTTCACTAAGAGCAATGAGAGAATCAGCCTTGTGGCAACAGGGTGCGAGAGCGTAATCAGATGTCCATCCGGGGTATGCATTTTGAATAGATCGCAATGCCGTGCGGCCGTCCGCATAGAAAATAGGAACAGTCCACATTCCTCGATCTTTATTACGAACATAATGACGTCCGAACGATGACGACGTGGCGAGAGCATTAACAATGGTGACGACGAAGGGTGTAGCTGTTGTTGCGTCGATGACAGAAAAACCATGATGGCCAGTTCCAGTGAGTGAATAACGTCGTGAATCACAGAGACGATCTTGGATGAAATAGAGTGCTTGGGTGAGGTTAGGTTGGGAGATCATGAGAAAGAAGTATTCTATTTAGGTACTATGTTGAGGATCATCACGAAGATGATAAAGAGCTTCGGCAGGTTCATCTTTAAACCCTCGAAATGCGGCAACCGCAGTGCTTGTCAATTCTGCTTCAACTTCTGCAGATGCCTGTTCTACAGTTAAAGTATGATTTAACACGGCGAGATGTGATCTACGATCATGGACAATAAGTTGTAAAGCGTCTCGTGCAGTCACTTCAAACAAAAATTCTGGAATACGATAAATACGAGAAGGACCATCAGAAAGACTTTTTCGCTGGCGTTCTGCTTCAGAAAGATGGTTGTAATCAAGGTTTACTGGAACTAATCCATAGCATTGAATAACACTTTCTTTTTCAGCACCTTTTGATGCTTGAAAATAAACAACATCATTCCCTACTAAATCACAAACAGCGAGTTCGTTATCACGAAGATGGAGTATTTCGTTGATTTGTTCACTTAAATAAAGCTTAAATGATTTGTTTTTGCGATGTGCTTTAGATACCTCAACCATGCGGACAAATCCACGCGCTTTATGGGGATCATGATCGGTTCCTTTGTATAACAATGGAGCAACAAAATTACCTTGTCGAGTTTGTTCTTGACAAAAAACTTGAAATTCAGCGACCGTGTCAAAGAATGGCGCACAGGCAACAACATAACGACGAAGATCAGATGCACCAAGATGATGATTAGGATCATCAGTGAGAACGAGATGAGTAAGATCTTGTTCCAGCTCTTGGACTTCGTACATTCCACTCGCTACAAGACGATCATACACGAACATAAGTGCACGGGTTCTATCCTGGCGCGAGACCATACTTGCTCAAGAAGAGGAGTATTTTATAAACATTCTCCTCTTTTTTTGTAATTATTATAAAGTGACTATTTTAACAATTTTCCAACAAAAATGTTGTGTTTGTCACGGAGAATTTCAATGCTAATTTGTTTGCCTTTCTTGAATTCTACTCCCGGAACGGAAATGGTACGATTGTCAGCAACAGCAAGAACGGATTTCGGGAAACGGTCAACGGCCATTATGGTAGCAGTAATCCGATCACCGATCACAAACGGCTTAGGAAGCGGTTTGGTGTCGTGAATGTTAAAATCTTCTTTCTGCAAACGAAGTTTGATATTGTATCTCTTTTCTAAGGTGGCAATCAGCGCATAAAATTTATCCCAAGTTATTTCTTTGGCTGGATTGCGGCCGGTTTTATAGCGGAGAAAATTCTGAATGCCGACAATTGGTTGTTTTTTGAGTGTTGTGACCCATTGAATAATATTTTCTATTTCGTGTTCATTGAATCCAAGCGTTAAGACGGGAGCAACGATCGGACGACGTTCCATTTTCTCTGAGGCAAAAGCAATAATTTCTTTGACGTGATTGACGTTATAATTCTTGACACCCGCGATGTTTTTAGCAGTTTGCTCATCAATGGCATCAAGAGAAAGGTTGAACTGGAGTTTAGTGTTTTTGGCGAGACGGATGATCTTGTCCTTTGAAAGGAGAGTTCCATTAGTGTCAATGGAAATAGTATGAACTTGTTTCATTATTTGAAGGTCGGCAATAAGATTTTCCATGTCAGCGTAGAGAAATGGCTCACCCTGGACGCCAATGTGAACTTCAACGGGTTCGCCAATGAATTCCAAGAGGTCTTGAAGTTCTTCGACAAGATAGTCTTTTTCAATCACAAAGTCATTTTTAGTTGAGGAAAGACCTTCTGAAATAGAACAGTAAACACAATCAAGATTGCAGGCGTTGTTAGTTTTAATTTCGACGATGGACGAATCACGGTAAACGATACCAAACGCAACATTGCCAATAAGAGGAATGTCAGAATGACGATGAATATATGTCGCTTTATTCCCCGTAAGTGTCGTTTTGAGATGATCAAGATACTTGGCAAGAAGATAGGAAAACTTGGTTTCGGCTTTTTCCTGCGAGAGGGTATCAAAGCGAAGGGTATGAGCATCGACAAGATGACAGGGAGCGATAGCGTGAAGTTCAGCGAGAGGAATACGCGTGGAAAATAAATTTAAAAGGGTAACCAGAAGATGATCCTGAATTTCTTGAAAAGAGAGGGTTGTGTAACGAATAATGGCCATGGAATGATAACTGGATGGTATTTTATAAAGTTATTTATTGTATTTATTTAGTGGTGGTGAATTATTTTGGTTTGGAGTTGCTGGTGGCACTCTAGGAACGATAAACTTTAAAAGACACTCTGCCCCTGATTTTGCGGGGTGGCTATGGGAGAAATAAAGATAACACTGGAGACGTTGTACGATATTCTCCGGAATGAAAAGAAACGCGAGGACTTGCAGAAGCTAGAGGAAACGTTTTACGTTGATATCGTTGCGTATATGCGGGAAAAGAAAGCGCTTCTGGATATGAAGAAAGATGAAGATCAATTATTTGCTGTTGGTGAAAAAGAAAAATTGCAATATGAACTGCGCAGCATTAAGCGAATTTTAAAGGAGATTTATGAGAAGCGGGAGAAAAAAATTATTGATATTGCTGTTAATAAGAGCAGGACTGATTCTGATATTATTGACACAAGTGCAATGCTGCGAGAGGAAAAACAGTTTTATGAACAGTTGTTAGGATTATTTAATGCCCTCCGCAATGGGATTTTACATCAATTATTGCAAGCACAATTGCCTGATCTGCACTTTTCTTCTGAGATTGGAATACCACGACCAGCGTTTCAGTATCCGGAGATAAAACATACCATCCAAGAAAGTCACAATGAAGAGTCGGAAGAACCAACAGTACGTAATGAACCACAGCCTACGGACAAGAAGAAAATTCGCTTCATTCATCCTTTACCGCGGTTTGTGTGGAAAGACTTGAAAACATATGGGCCTTTCAAACAAGGAGATGAAATCGATATTTTTCCTGAAGTTGCTCAGTTGATTGTGCGAAAAGGACGGGCAGAGTTTGTATAGTACTAATAAGTGGTATTTTGCAGAAGATTTTAAAAGAATCAGTCATTTTGGTGGACGATGGTTCTTACTTTTAATGGGGAAGGGACATATACTTTAGGTGACTTTCCTTTATGTACAGAAGTTAAATATGGATGGTCGCCGGAACACTGCACTTTACCTGAAGCAGCACGATTGAGTCGAGAACGAGGAGGGTTCCTTCAAAGCGCATTAGAAGCAGTTGCTCTTGGTGTTCAACAGGATGCACCTTCTGAAGCACATGTCTTGCAGCTGACAAGAACAGCAGCAATTTATTTCAGGGAAGGAGGTAAAAACTTTGTTGTCATTGACGATTTGCCAGAGGATGTCGATAATCTTCTTTTACAAAGATTGCTTGATGAAGAAAAAGAAATACGAAAAAATAACGGACTGTGGTTATGCGATTATCAACGTAATGAAGATCACATTGTTGGTTCAATAATACGATCACAAGAATGTATAACCAGAAGAGTTTCATTAGAAGACCATCGGCGAGAGATTAGAGATCATCCGAACGATTTTATTCTCCATTCTTCATTACTAAGAGCAATTCTAGGAAGGGAAGGAGCTCATCATCTGCAATCATATGCTAACACGAAGAGAAGAAAGTGGACGTTGGGTTTTCCACAGACCGTGGATCTAGAAGATAGACAAGCACTAATTCGAACCGTAACAATTGATTTCAGTTCTTTGATTATGAATGCATATGCTTCACCTCTTTCTTCTGGGATGGCAAGAATAGTGTATAAACCGCGAAAGTTTAATGAGTATGTTAGTGTAGATTCTTCCAGACAATGAGAAAAATTATTACTGCGGATAATTCTGAATCTTTTTTGAATGAAGAAATTGGAGAAAGTTATCATTCTCATAAAGGGGCGGTGGAAGAAGCACTACAGAAATATGTTATTCCCTGCAAGATTAGGGAAATAGCGAAAACAGGAAAAATACGGATCCTCGATGTCTGTTTTGGGTTAGGGTATAATTCGGCAAAGGCAGTTGAGTGTGCATTAGAAGAAAATCCAGAATGCGAGATTGAGGTTATCGGCTTAGAATATGATCCAGAAATAATTTCACGTATTCAAGAAGTGAATCCACCATTACGGGGGTATACGCTGTATAAAAAAATTACACCGCAAAAGACGGCTGTCAAAGAAGGCAAGGTCACAATTCGGGTCGTTATGGGTGATGCACGGGAAATGATAAAGAAATTGGAAGATAATTATTTTGATGCGGTTTTCTTTGATCCTTTTTCGCCAAAGACAGCGCCAGAGATGTGGCAGGAAACGTTTTTTAGAGAAGTGTGGCGAGTAATGACATCAAAAGCAGTGATGGCGACGTATTCTTGTGCGAGAATGGCACGTGACAATATGTCTAAAGCAGGGTTAGTATATGATGATGGTCCAATTTGGGGACGACGAGGACCGGGAACGATTGCGACGAAGTGGGTTTGATGCGGTTTATGGAAAAGTATTAATAGAGTAGTTCTTTATTTTGTATAATGGCATCACCTAAGGAAATCCCAAGATATACCATTTCAATTCCAGAATACACGCTGAACAAAAAACCAAATTATAAGCGTGTTGGAAAGATAATAGATAAGGCTCTTCAAAAATATTTTCTTGGTAAAACTGTTTTAGTTCGATGTATCAGCAGTGCTGACCATAACAATAAGAAAATCGAAGAGCTGATCAAGATTATAACGACAACGGGATCGGATAGATATGATAGGAAAAGAAAAATGGTGTGCCATGACTTTTATGCGAAACATAACCCAGATATTTTTGCAAGTCCGTTGAAGATAACTGAAGATATAGAATTTATGCATGAAGTAGTGGGCGATTTTTATGAAGGGGCAAAAGAAGATCGAGGGTATCCAGTTCGAGTTGACATTATCATTCTTTATGATCCCCAGAAGCTAAAGATGATCAAGAAAGTGTATGGAAATCAGGAGGAAAGTGATTGTTTTACATTCAAAGACTCCAAAAACAAAACTAAAGCGTTGCTAGGAGTAATAAGAGTGTTATGAGATTATTTGTAGTGCTCTTAATAAGATAGAAATAAGATAGAAACCAAATGGAGTTCTTGTAACTTACAATCTTTCAAGAACTTGTTCTACAGCTTTTTGTTGGACCAATGCAGATCCGACCAAATCAAAATAAAAACATTGTAATCTGTTTCCAATGTACGTGCTTACCAAGGGGATTTCCATAATGGCATCTTCCCATGTTGCGAGAGCATCGATTGAACCAACAGGAATATATCTGCTAACAATCCCAGATATCCACTGTTTTGTTTCATCAACATCAACGGAAGTAAATATTCCTTTCAAGTATCGTTCTAATTTTATCTCACCAGGAGCAAATGGGTGCGGAACTTGTCTCATTGGTTCACCAAATAACTCTCTCCCAGAAACGAGTGTACTTAATTTTTCTCCAAAAACATAAATATCTGGTTTTGAATTTTTGATTGCGTCACGTTCCTCACCAGACATTTCAGCATAGCGTTCCTGCTTCAACTTTTCCAGGGCAATGCATTCATCTAATTTTATTATTTCTTCTGCACGTATTTCTGGACGTTCAAAATCAACTCGATTAAGTGGTCTTTCTTTAATTCTCACTTTTTCTTCTTCAAAAAATGTAATGACTTCCTCACTTTGTTGAGGAGTCCACACCAATGATCCATGATGAACATAGTTTCTCCACCAATGTTCACTTTTTGGGTAATAGCCAGTTACAGAAACGTGATATGCTCTAAACATATATGTTCTCCAATCTGGTTCGCCAGAAAATGGTACAATATCATGAGCAAGGGCAATTCTTGGAGCCATTATCTTTCCCGTTTTTGTAATGCCACTTCTTGCACTAGTTGAGGAGAGATGAGTATAACTTATCCAAAAAATACTCGTATCAATTAAACTTCTTACTTCCTGCGATACGCGTCTAAATTGTAGGGAAGGCATTATTTTTTGTTTCTCCCGCGCTTACGAACTTGATTAAGGCGTTCGAGAACAGAGCTCGCATGCGGGTCAAGAGAAGTATATCCTTCCAAAACAAATGCAAAGAATTTTTGAGCTATGGAAGGATGTGTGCTCAGTAATCCCCGTTCAAGCAAATACAAATCAACGGCTTTATCTTCATCTTTTTCGGAGAAGAAGGAAAGACCAAAATCAATGAGATAGATCGTATGATGATGTTGATGAAAAATCATGTTGGAGGTAGTTAAATCACCGTGAATAATCTGGTGTTGATGGAGTTGAGCAATTAACTTGCCAAGTTCTTTTCCACGGGAAGAAAGGTTCTCTTTTTCAAGAACTTGTTTTATTTTTTTGCCGGGGATAAGCTCCATCTGGATATCCATGGTCTTGTCGGAAAAAGTGCGGAGACGAGGTGATGGAAAATTCATCTCAAGGAGCTTCTGCAGGATTTTAGCTTCCCGACGGGTGCGAAATTGACGAAGACTTCTATCTAATTGCAGTAAACGATAGGGTTTAGGAATACGCTCTTTGATAATGAGATCATTATCTTGAAATATTTTGGCTTCGGCGCCTTGAGCAATACATTTCATTGTTTGGGAGGAGAAATTTCTGTTTCATAACCGCAATCAAGGCAGGCAAGTGCTTGGCGTTTTCGTTCGCGCATAAGATCTACATGAGAGGAATGACACCGTGCGCAGACATATTTATCACCTGGTTGAGCGAGATGGACCATGATTACAGTTGAGCTAGAATCTCTTGAATTCGCTGCTGCAAGGCAGTTTTGGGATGGTAGCCGACAATACGGTCGATTTCCTTGCCTTTATGGAAGATGATCAAGCAGGGAATTCCCGTGACGTTATGATCCTGAGCCACGTCGGGATGTTCTTCGGTCGAGAGTTTAGCAAAAGTAAGTTTTCCTTCAAATTCTTTGCTGACTTGTTCAAAAACGGGCGCAAGCATCCGGCAAGGACCGCACCAAGAAGCCCAAAAATCTACGATGACAGGAAGGTCATGTTTTATTTCTTTGGAAAATGACTCTGCTGTTAATTGTTTAACCATAGGATTTCATCACCATTCCTCGGGAGAGCAATTTTATTTATATAGATAATGGTTTTGAAATCTAAGAATCAGGAAACAAGAGAGGGAAGTCATTCGATGTTTACCATTCTATTTTTTTAGTTGTACTATTAAATTCATAAACAAAACCGCGGACTAGAAAAATGTCTTCGATGAGATCGCGCTCTAGTGCTACAGTAATGGGATGAGCATGACGATAAGCATCAGCAAAGACCAGATGAACGAGAGCTTCTTGAGCGATGGTAGGAATGTGCTGATAAACTATTTGGAAAGGATAGCGCAAACCAGTGTCTTCCCCTTTTTCCAATTCTTCCGCTGCCTGAAAAAGACCAAATATACCATTTTCGCTGATAAGATATTGAGAAACAATGCAATCGACCTTTCCCGAACTCAAAGGAGTACTCAGTTCCGTGAACCGTCGGGAAGGAAGAGATTTGAATGATATGGGCTGGCGGTGAAAGCGACGTTTAGGAGATGATAATTTACCGGCATAGTACGAAATGGGAGCGGCAATGGCAATACCGGCGACTCCCCCTATCGTGAGAAGAATAAGAATGTCCTCTAAACCCATAAAAGTAGTCTGGTTGAAAATCTTTTTTAAATGTTACTACTATTTAATAATTTTTTAATGAAGAAAGCTTTAAATAGAAAAAAAACAAGCCAAGTAGAGAGAAAAAGAGTTATGATGAAAAAAAGTATTGTTTACGTTCTATTTGTACTATTAGTATCAGCACTTGTGGTTGCAGAAGAAAATGATTGTTTGATCTATTTTACAGGAACCGGTTGTACTGATTGTGAAACGAGCGATCATGTGATGGATGCACTCCAAGCGAAGTATCCTGGTCTGCAAATTCAGAGGCATAATGTTTATTTACAGAAAGAAGATAGTGTTCTTTTTGATCAATACGTTGAAGGACATAACATTCAGGAAAAGCAAGGAATTCCCGCCGTATTTGTTTCGGATAGTTATTTCATTGGGAATGGACCGATTACAACGCTGCTTGAAGAGAGAATAATTGATAATGATGTTTCATCCTGTCCTGTTCCAGAGGGAGGCAGTGTTGTTGGCATTGCGGGAAAAGCTTCCCCGGCAAAGGTTATTGAAGCATTTTCATTTCTCACGGTAACAGGTTCTGCACTGAAAGACAGTATTCGGTTGGGATTATTGGCAGTGATGGCATTTTTTGTTCTGATCTCGCTAGGAATGAAAGATAAAACAGAGATGGTGCGAAGAGGAATTATTTTTGGAACCGGCGTTATGATAGCGTATCTCTTTCGAGGATTTGGATTCTTTGAAAGCCTTTCTATACCGATTGTAACGGCAACATTTCTTAAAATAGTAGGATTAGGATTTGTTGTTTTTGGAATCTATGTTTTGAAACATTTCTTTGTGAAAGGACGATTTGTTTTCCGCAACCCAGAAACATTTGCTAAGCACAAGTCGAGATTTGTGGTGATATTATGTTCGTGGCCAACGCTGGTAGTAAGTGGTTTTGTACTCTCGTTATTTTCTTTTGCCCACACAATGATCTCATTCACTCTGCTTCAAGTTGTTTTAGCAGATGTATCAACACGATGGATTGGACTGCCTCTGTTGATATATTATTGCGTGTTATTATTGTTACCTTTGCTGTTGCTTTTAATAGTTCTTTATCTTGTTCGAACCCAGATTGAGGGAAAAGTAGAACATAAAGCGACATATGTCCAACGGCGAACGGCATGGGAACAATATTATCAAAATGTTTATTTTTTTGGTCTGGCGGAGTTGTTGCTTATTGCGGGATTGATTTTTCTCTTCGTCTCGTAGAGCAACATCGGAGTGAAGTCAAATGAAATATAAAAGGAAGATATATATAATGTAAATTGCAAATGGAAGTTATGAAAAAGAGGGGTAATTATTTTGTATTATTGACGCTCTTCGTTCTTCTTGCAGGGAGTTTGCTTATTCTAAATACAGAGATACAATCACCTACGGGCTTGGCAGTAGGTGAGATACACATTCAAACAGGAGGAGATTGTAATGGAGCGTATAGCGGAAGTGGCGATTTTAACATTACGGGGAATGTGACGTGCGATAACGAAATTGTGATTATTACGGGAAACATTACAGTTGGAAATGGAAGTACCCCAGATTCCTATTTTGCCCAGGGGGAATATGATTTGCGAACAAATTCAGCAAATATTACAATTACCACTCCGGATTTGCTGAGAACAACCCCGGCAACGTACACTGGCGATTGGGATTCCAATGTAACACACGAATTTTTAATTACAATGAATGAAACTGACAATGAACTGCAAATCTGGCTTAACTTAAGTGATAGCAGTGATTATATTTATTTTATTGATGTTGATGGCAATAGAAGCAGCGGAGTTAGTGGTCTTGATACAGATGTAGATGGAACGGAAGTTGTTGTTGGAAAACTTAACGGAGTCATGGGAGTCTTCTGCTGGAACCTAAGCGATGATGCTCTTGCTAGTATTGTTCCTAATGGCAGCAAGTGTGATGCAAATTATGATTCTGGAATTACAACCAATACAACAGGATTTACGAATAATACTGCCACGACGGCAGAGATAGTACTAGATGTTGATGGAAGCTGGAAAGATAAGTATATTGGGGAAGTAGTAATTCCAAGAGCGAGCGATGGGTATACAACGTTTAGGAATTCAACGATTCTGAACACTCGAGGTAATTTGACATTGATTAATGCGACTCTCTATCTTAATGTAACAACAAACCTCAGCAGAGGGATTACAATTAAGAGTAATGGGGGAGTCCATATAAAAAATAATTCCCGTGTTGCTCCCCTGGACAACCAGACGAATTATATGTTTGTTAGTCAAAGCAGCGATATCTCTGTTTATAATTCAACCATCGACGAAGTTGGAGTTCAAAAAACACAGACAAATGCAGATAGCACGATTGGTTTAACATTAACAGGTGTTGACTGCCAAGGAAAGACAATCATTGAACGAAGCACCATTTCAAATGTTGATGGGTATTTGCTTTATATGAATTTGTTTACAAAAAATTGTACAATTATAAATAATACATTCATTAGCTCAGTCGCGGGAATTCTCTTGAAGTCGGGAAGTCAATACCACCGGATTACAGGAAATAACTTTAACGGCTTTGTTGAAAAGTTCGAAAG
>DUGB01000116.1 GCA_013331555.1 Candidatus Woesearchaeota archaeon | reverse complement strand
ATCACTCAGAAAGTGAACTGTGCCTCTTTTTAGTGAGCGACATAAATAAATCATAAACTTGTCGCTCACTATATAGTAAACTACACCAAAATAGTAATATTTTACTTATGTCGTTTACTATTTCCTCATTTTTTAGGCGGGGTCAAGTACCCTTCAAGAAGTTCCATCACTTCTTCTGGATTATTGATATCTTTCAACTCTAGATTTTCACCCGACGCTGTTCGAACATGAATATTTCCAAAACCAAGCAATCGCTGCAAGCGCGTCTGCTTTGTATCAACATCATTAATTGATGTGATAAACACATGCCGTTTCCTCACCTTCAATAGGCCATCAACAATTACTATCTTAGATGAGGTAATTGTCGAACGGTGCAGCACGCGGGATGATTCTGCGGAAATCAATGTCCCGGCAATAACAACAAGAGGACCATACGTTAAAATATCATTAAGATGAATTCTCTTTATTTGTACTGCTAACCACAGCAGCAGTAAAATCACCGCACAACCATACTCGAGCAAAAATGCTTTCCTGCTCCGGTACAGCGACATGATGACTTCTTCATGTGCCCCTTCTTTGTGCTGACTCATCTTCTCAAAAAAGGTACTCACAATATTTAAATACTTTGTCAAAGGTCTAAAACCATGCCTGAACTTCCTGAAGTGGAGACCGTGGTACGTCAGTTAAATGCAACAGTCAAAGGTAAAACTATTGTCGCCATAGATGTTCTTGATCGTAAGGTAATCCAATCAACGCTTCCCAAAATCGTTCCTGCCAAAATAATTAATGTCGAGCGCCGTGGCAAATCAATCATTTTCGAGCTTGACCGCAATCGCTATCTTCTTGCTCATCTGCGCATGACTGGACATTTTTATTATCTCTCTCAAGGCAGTAAAGATACTACCTATAAACAATATCATGTCGGAACATTCCATTTCCAGGATCATTCTTTTCTCACTCATAATTCCATCCGCCGTTTTGGGAGGATTACTGCTCTCACTCAAACTCAATTGAATAAAGCATTATCTACTCTTGGCATCGAACCGCTGTCAAAAGAATGCACCACTCAGAAATTCACTTCTTTATTCCAATCAAAACCTAACGCCAACATCAAGAACTGCCTTCTTGATCAACATCTCATTGCCGGCATTGGCAATATTTATGCTCAAGAGGCTTTGTATCGTGCTGGAATTCATCCAGAAAAGAAAGTTAAAGAGATTTCCTCCGCTCAACTTACTTGACTTCATCATGTTTTGCAGGAACTATTGAAAAACGCCATCAAGCATAACGGCACAACGATTCAGAATTACTCTCACCTTACGGGGAAAGGAGAATTCCAAAATTTTTTAGCAGTATATCAACGGAAACGGTGTCCAAAAAAACACTCCATTGAACGTCTTACTCAAAGCAGTCGTAGCACGTACTATTGCTCTCGCTGTCAACGGTGAAACCATGATTCGAAAATTGTTACAGAAAATTAAAGAGAAAATCAGCTCCCGTCAAGAACACACCAACCGGTTCTTAAAATTTTATTATGCTCATCATCGGCGTCTGTTAAAAGAACGGCGTAGTACCTATTATACTAAGCGCGAGAAAGGCATCTGCGTCCGTTGCTCGCGAAAAAGTCTCGCTGGAATCATTTTTTGTTCTTATCATCAAAAAATGCAGAAAGGATACAACCAGAAAGCAAGAGCGAAATAATTCTCATTTAGCTTTTATTGTTCGATATATCCCACATTTCTCTTATCGCTCACGGTGCCTGCTTTTTTATCACGGCAGCTTTTCCAAAATTTCGGCGCGCCAACACGAGTTATATTAGCATCAAGAGTATATTTCCCCTCTGGCGCCGCGGTAAGTTCTACTAACGCATGACCTGGATTTCCACAATTATCTCTGGAGAACACAACCTGAACGGAATCAAACTGATTTGTCGCTGCTGCCAGGGTGCTCGCCAGTGCTGTATAACGCATGCATGTTCCATACCGATCATACAGTGTCGCTAACGCATCAAAATAACAATCGCCGGTGCTATTCATATTTTCCATAACTCCTTTTGTGAACATATGAATGAGCTGTGCTAAATCCCCTCGATCTTTCGCTTCAGCTTGAAGTTGGTTTGCAATATCGTTAACGAATGGATTTTCCATTAACGTCTGAGCTCGTTGAGCAAGCAGATCATATTCTCGTAATATATCTGCTTTTGTTGGTCTTATTGTGCACTGCCTTTCCTGTTCAAGATATCGTCTTGCGGGAAGATAAATTTGAATCGCAACACTTTTTCCTTTTCCTCTTGGAATTCTAACTTTGTAGGATTGTACTTCTAATCTATCAATCTTATATTGATCCTGAAGATACTGTCTAGCATCGCAAAAATCACGATCACTTGATTCTGTCGGAAATGTAGGCACAAAAACACTATTGGCAGTCATTGTATCATACACTGCCGGAAACAATCGTAGCGCCGTTTCCGTCTCTTGTCCCAACTTTCCATCAGCGCCAATACCCAAAAATGACTGCATTGCGGTCAAACCACCGCATTGTTCAAACGTATTCGTTCTTACCGGAGATGGAGAAAGCGATGGTGACGAATGAGGCGATTCTGTTCGTGTTGATTCAGAAGGGCAGCTTGTTGAAGCTCCCGCTAAAAGAATAGCGGCGAGAGTTCCACCCAGGCCTAAACGAAGATTCATGTTACTACTAATTAGTGATTTATTTAAATAACTTGCGCTTAAATCTGCTTATTCCACACGTGTATTCACGAGTGGTCTACTGGCTAATACATAAACCACTGGAATAAGCAGGGTCTGAACGAGCGACCCGAGGCGAAGCCGAGCATGCCACGGGTCTATTGACTGGTGGTGATCGCGAGTGATTGACATGGAGAAAATTTGTTTTATCGCTGGGGGATATTTTTCAACAATCCGAAGTTGAACACTTCCCCCTGAGAAACAATAAATACTTTGCATCTCTCAATACCATCAAGGTAAGGGCTCAGTACTTTTTCTTTCAGGATGTCAGTGCCTTCAACAAGAGGATTAAAACTAGGCACCGCAATAATCTCTTTTTTTCCTAATTTACCGTTGAGAAAACACTTATATTTTTCCCACTTGCTCCCTGCCCGGATTGTAATTGCTGGGTGTTCGTGTCCAATAATTACGACTGGAGCATCAGTCTCAACGATTTCATCACCGTGGACGATCAGAATATCACCAACTCGATGTGATCCAACAATGCTGATCTCTTTTGTTCTTACTAATGATTCAATGATTGGATCATGATTGCCTTTGACAATGATTATTTTTCCACACTTCTGCTGACAGAAATCAAGAAACTGCAATACTTCTTTCCATTCTTGGCGTAAAATTTTTCCAAACTCATGTTTCAAATCACCATTGATAACTAAAACTGCCGGTTGGACAACGCCAAAAACTTTTTGAAGTTCGTGCAGAATGGTTTCTAACTGAAATTTAGGCACCAGAATTCCTTTGTGTTGAAGTGACTCTTCATATCCCAAATGCAAATCATTTATAATCAACACTTTTTCTTTCTTTAACCAGAGCGTGCAGCCAATAATTTCAACATTCGGGCGAATTTC
Source organism: Candidatus Woesearchaeota archaeon (assembly GCA_013331555.1). GTDB lineage: Archaea > Nanobdellota > Nanobdellia > Woesearchaeales > GW2011-AR9 > UBA10204 > UBA10204 sp10204u. Next base: position 9,452 of record DUGB01000116.1, on the reverse strand, counting down.
CATCATCTCATCAGGCAAAGAAATCTTTATAAATCAATTGCCCTCAGATGAACCTAAGCCCCAGTAGCTTAGCCCGGTTAGAGCAGACGGCTGTTACTTGTCAAAGTAGATACCGTCAGATCACCAGTTCAAATCTGGTCTGGGGCGCTTATCTTTTCGGGACCGATAAAGCAAGAGAGTGAATTGATGTTCTTTTCAATGAATGAACTATATCTTTTAGAAGAAGTCCATGAGCACATTGCCGAAAGATTATGGTTAGAAAAAATGGGAGGAGAGCGATATCCCCGGAAATTCTACATTCTGCCGAAGCGATTCAGTGTCGAAGCAATTTCGCCTGAAGGGAAGATTCTTTTACCATATGAATTTGGGAAAGAGTACACTCTCGAAGGAATTTTAATAACCCAAAGAATGGTTGGCCTGGGCAGAGTTTTTTTCATGCCTGAACCATTGGAATATCAAAGACAAGATCGTTTTCAAGAAATCAAAGGGTACGGCAGTGATGGCAGTGAGATTCGTCTATGGCTTCACTGCAGTGGAGATATCCATGGCGGAACATTTCTCGATAATGCTCACGCGGAATACCAACGGTTGCAGCTAGCCAGAGAAGCTGGGCTTCTAGTTCCTCTCCCTTTAATGGTCGGAAAAATCCATCGCGACGTATGGTTTGAAACGGGAATTAAAGTTGCTGCAAAAGTATTCAAAGATCCAGAATTGTCAGCCCGATTTAAATTCACAGGATGGAGAGAAGCAGAAGCGTATCTTAAAGAAATAGCATCATCTTTAGATTGCTTTGTGGGACCGAGCTTAAAAGAAGATCCTCTCGGCGCATTCAAACAAGAAAGAGAAGCAGGATTTCTAATTCGTGCTCCTCTTTCTCCTTTTCGTCTTGGTGATCCTAGTGAAATGTATGAACTTAATTCAAGAAATATTTCTCTCGCTCGTCAATGTGGAAAAACATTTTATTCTTTAATTGACTTAGGATATTTATCCCACTGTCCCGGAACGGGAAATTGGACCACGGCGGGAGAATTTACTGATCTTATGGATTGTCATGACCTAAAAAAAGACTCAGCCTTCAAAATTAAGACTTTCATTAAAAAAGCAGAGAAAGAAGCGATCAAAATTAGAGAATCAAAAGCTGATCCAGACTATGAGAAATGGACAAAAGAGATCCGCGGTGATTATTGGCTGGACCTTATCGGTCCATATCACGCGGGCAATCTCTCCCCTTACTTCATTGAAGGCATGCTTGGAGAATCAGCGAGTTTGGAAGACGCTGTTGCCGAACTTAAACGAAAAGTCAATCGAAAGCGTAAAGAATATGGACAGGAAGAGATTTGAATTTTATTTTATTTCTAGCTAGAAGATATTGGAAAAGTGATTCTACGCTCATTCTCTATTTCTATTCTATTCTGCCAGTCAGGGGGAGCAAACGGTAGTACAAATCTTTCAATTACTCCAAAACAGTTTCGCAACAACGTATCTTTTTTCCAAGGATCTGTTTCATAACGTCCAGAAGAAGCTTGACCTTTTCCTTGTATTCTTTTTGCTATTTCTTCACTCGATTCTTCAAATTCAGTGACAACGGTCTTTTTTGTTATGATGATTTTAGGGATCATCATCACTCTTTCAAGAGTAATGTCTACTTCTAGTATACAGTGGGGAAAATAATCATCCCTAACTCTTTTATAACCTGCCGATAAACTCGTTTTAGCTAATCCTGAAACACACTTATCTCTCTCCTGAAGATCAAACTGATCTGCAAAAAGTATAGCGTAAGCATAATACCTTCCCTGAAAATGTGGGTCATAGTATTGTTTAACAATGTGGGCTTGTAATTCTCTCTTTTTGATTTTTTGCTCTTGCATAAATCTATCAATCATTGTGACCATACCTCCACGGGCAAAGTCCTCTATCCGTTGCTGTGCTACTTGTGTTGCGGTTGCAGAGAGTGCCTTTGTTGTTTCTTGAATTTGACAATACTCTTCGTGGGCAGCTTTATATTCTAATCTCGCTTGATCACTCAGCCGTTGTTCGATGTAGCTTTCCAATTCATTTTTTTCCATTTTTCTCACATTTAGATTATCTCTACTAAATAATAAAGATAATCCCAAATAATTTATAAATAAATCCATATATTATACAAAATATGGATAGAATACAAAATTTAGTCTCAATTGATAGAACTGACCGAAAAATTATTTTTGAATTAGACCTAAACTCACGACAACCATACTCCCTACTTGCCAAAAAGATTAGAATTTCACAACAAGTTGCAACTTACCGAGTTAACCGTCTGGTGGAACAAGGAATTATCACTTCTTTTATGACTGTTATTTCAACATTGAGCATTGGTCTGCCACTGGTTGCAAAAATGTATCTCCAATTCAGCGGAACTACAAAAGAGAAAGAGCAGGAAGTGTATCATTTTTTGGTAACTCATAAAAATGTAAACTGGGTTGCAAGGACTCTTGGAAAATATGATCTTTTCACTGCTGTTATGGTAAAAGACCTCCAAACTTTTGGGTTATTCAAAGAGGAGCTTCTTACCAAATATGGGAGTAATATTAATGAAAATGAAATTTTATTTATTGAGAAAGCATATACTTTGCCTCGCAATTATCTCATTCATAAAAAGCCAGAGCTTCTCAAACCACTTCAAATTCAGCACAAATCTTTATTCATCCTTGGCGATGTTGAAAAAAAGATTCTTAAGACAATTGTAGATAATTCAAGAATAACGGCCCTTGAGATCGCTGCCCAAATGGAGATTAATGTAAAAACAGTTATGAGCAAGCTACAATTTTTACAAAACAAGGGAGTAATTCAAGGATATAGAATAAATATCAACAGACAGAAATTGGGATATTCTTATTTCAAGTTACTTATTACATTAAGGACGCATGACCACCAGTTACGCAAAGAATTGAATTCTTATTGTCTTTCTCGAGATAATGTAGTGCACGTCATTGAAAATATTGGTAAATATGAGCTTGAACTCGAAATAGAAGTTCAGAATTCGGAGAGTATGCACCAGTTTGTGAGAGAAATGCGCAATCTTCATGCTTCAGCTATTGGTGCTATTGAAACTGTTGAAATATTAGAAGAATTAAAGTTAAGTTGGCTGCCAAGTGAATTTTAGCAAGCATACCTTTTTAAATAATCACTACCAAGTTGTAATTTATGGTTAAATTTTGGCCTCACTTTGCATCTATCGCTGCAGTTGTTGCTTTAAGTGCTTGTGGTGATGAAACTCGTTCAAAAAGATCGCCTAGAATGGATGATGAACTCTTCGCATCACCTTCTCCTAGTCCTGAACCCACCCCTCAAAAACCAAGAGGTAGTCCTAGCCTTACAATTATTCCTCCTCGATCCTGCGAAGAAACTGATTTTCCTGCACTTGAAGATGTGGTGGTTGGTTTGGTACGATTTATCCCTTCTGCTATGTTTGCATCTCTTAACGGATCGACATTAGGTTTTACTACAGGAAGGATGCGTTCGGACTGTCTTTATGAAGATAGAGTGTACTTACACCAAATAAGGACAGACGAATTTCAACCACTCGCAACTCATCTTTCCGCTTTTCCTTCGTACCATCCCGATGATCCACGCATATACACAGATCCTCATTTGATAAGTGTTGGAGATGAGTTTGTGACATATACATTAGGAGTTCATACAGAGTTTAATGATGGTAATAGTATGCCACTTTTGATCTATAATAGAGAAGGTGATTATGTTGGTCAAACTACCGGTTTTGGTTTAGGAGTTGATGGAAGTAGAATATTAGCAGCACGGCGTGAAGGAAATTTTCTTTATGATGCTAATACGGCGCAATTGGATCCTCTCCCCTTTGTTCGTGCGGATCCTTTAAAATGGGGAAGAAATGCTCGCGAGAGAATGACAATGAAAGAATCAACTTTAGCTTATGTTGATATTGCTACAGGACAACGTGGCGTTGACTTTAACGCTTCGAAACAACTGTATGTCGTTTCGCTTGAAGGGAATGTTGGCGATGCTCGCCCGAGAAGAGTTATTACTCCAGAGAATTGGGTAATTAATAAACTTTCTCTCTATGGTTCAAAAATTGCGTTTTCGTCTGTGCAAGAAACATCTTCCGGTTCAATAATTCAGCGTCTTAGTATTATTGATATTGAAACAGAAGAAATTGAAACAGTCTACGAAAGCTCTTCCCCCAACGCAGGAATTGATTTGTTTAGTCTCAGTGATCGTTATCTTGTTTATGGTGGGGGTGAATATGGTACTGCTGAGTCGCGGGGTGACTACGTTGATGTTTACAATCTTGCAACCGGTGAAACTAGACAAGTACTCCCCACGACACGAGTGTCAAGCATTCAATTAGCCAGTATTTTTCACGGACACAGTCTTTCTGTTTCGGGTAATCTCTTAGCAGTTTCTCTCAATATTCATGGGGGAGAACGTGATGGTCAACGGGGAACAGTCATTGCTGATCTCGATGCAGTGGGATGGACTCCATAAATTCTGTTTTGAACATATACTAACGGACAGAAATAAATGATCAAAATGTTCTGTCCGTTATATATACAAAGGATACAACTAAACAATCAAATATTTGTGTCCTTTGGTATACTTTTATAACTTTCAACACTTTTTTTATCTCCATGAACCCAATTTTCAGCTCTGCTGAACTTCGTAGAATTACCGAAGCCATCAAAGAAAGCAAAACAGAAATCGAAACTACCTTCGATCTCGGTCGCACCACCACCACTCTCAATTTAAATAAAAAAGGAGTTATTATTAAAAAAAAGACTATTCTTGTACCCTCTCTCGAACTGAATGACAAATGCTGTTATGTTCTTCTTAAAAATAAATTAGAAAAAGTTCAATTCTTCTCTCCCCAAACAAACCTCTTCTATAAACTCATCCCTACGAGTTTTCGTCCGATCATGCAGTGCTCCGGAACAAGCATGCATAAGAAAGAGTTTGTGGAAAGAATTGATCATGACAAAATAAACGGTGTTGTTCTTGATGCCGGCACAGGATTAGGATATACCGCGATTGCTGCGGCTGCCAAAGCCCAGCAAGTCATTACTGTTGAATGTGATGATAACGTCACCCGCTTAGCTGAATTCAACCCTTACTCCGCAGAATTATTCTCCTTACCGAATATTGAACGCAAGCAGGGTAATATTGTTGAACTCATCAAAGAATTTCCCGACCGTTCATTCGACATCATTATTTTTGACGCCGGAACACCAAAATCATCCGATGCTTTCTTTTCATTAGGGAATTACCAGCAAGCTCATCGTGTCCTTAAAAGAAATGGTTATTTGTATCACTACCTTCCTAAACATCATCTCAAACGCGGTCGTGATTTCGGTCGAGAAACGATTGACCGTATGATTAAAGCCGGATTTCGTCTTGTGGAACGAAAAATGAAAGAATCGTATGTCGTGATGGTGAAGTAGATCACTTCAATATTCCATATCCAATCAATCTAAACCGATCCCCCACTCGTCGGGAAATCGTAATTCTATCGCCTGGCCAGGCACAGATTGGTTTCTTCAATGCACACGTCGTATTTTTCTTAGAAGGATCAACAACCACTCCAACCGTCGCGGCAGAATTCACATTCAACATCAATACTTCTGCCTTTGCCAACGGTTTTACATCTGTTTCCTCTTTAGCACCGACAACGCGTTCTAACAAAAAAGTGTCCAATGTAATTTGAGAATATTGTGGAGGCAGTTTACCGGGCAAGCCAACGAGAGAACCCGTTAAGTTATCCGATTTAACTATTGAAGGATCTAATGTTGTTCCAAGAGCCATGCTTCCGCCGGGCTGAATTTCATCAACAGGAACACCCCCTGAAAAAATCTGCATAATTGTTGTCCGCAATGGTTTCCACACTTTCTTATTTTTCTCTTCAACCATATACCCAGGTCCAATTTCAATCTCGTCTCCTTTATGGAAAATGCCTTGTTTGACCGTTCCGCCTAAAACTCCTCCCACCAATTGTTTCGGCTTTATTCCAGGTTTATTAATATCGAATGAACGGGCTACTAGCATCACCGGATCTTTTTTCGTATCCCTCTGTGGTGTTGGGATACATTCTTGAATGGCACGCAAGAGAACATCAATATTAACATTCGCTCGTGCTGAAATTGGAATGATCGGTGCATCTTTATAGGGAGTATTGGCTAAAAATTCTTTTACCTGGGCATGATTCTCCATTGCTTCTTCATAACTGACCAGATCTATTTTGTTTTGGACAATAATAACATTCTTAATGCCGCTAATCTGCAAAGCCACGAGATGCTCTTTCGTCTGTGGCTGCGGGCATTTTTCATTGGCCGCAACTAAGAGTAGAGCTCCATCCACAATTGCAGCCCCACTTAACATTGTGGCCATCAACGATTCGTGGCCGGGTGCATCAACCAACGAAATCTTTCGCAATGGCTTTGTCGGTTTATTTGATTTGATACTTTTCTCTTTTACGGTATAGAAATCATTTTCTTCATCATAATAAATCGTAAAATCAGCATATCCTAAACGGATTGTAATTCCCCGCTTCATCTCTTCGGAGTGTGTATCTGTCCACTTCCCGCTCAATCGCTCTGTCAGTGTCGTCTTACCGTGGTCAACATGGCCGACCAGAGCAAGGTTAATCTCCGGCTGGACAGAAAGAGGGTGTGCATGCGGTACAGAATGATCTTCTTTTGAAGTCGTCTTTTTTGCTTTTGGCTCTTTATGTTCTGTAGTTTTCTTCTTCACAACCATGACGTAACGGAGAACGACGTTAATTTATAAAGGTTTATGCCTCCCAGAAGAGAAAAGGAAAAAAGAAATACCCTTATTTCTTCCTCCAGACTTTTGCTTTCATCTGATGAAAAATATTTTTTTTCTGCGGTTTCAACGCGTGAACCTTTCGGCTCACTGCTTTCTTCACTATTGCTAACTCCGTTCTGCTTACGAGTCCAGAATTAACTAACACTTTCGATAACTCTTGGTTAACTGTTTTAAGCACCTCTTTACTTGCATCGCGGGAACTGTCCACGAGAGCTTGTGCGAGTTTCATGCTTTCTTTCTCATCAAAGTCTAATTCTTTGCGCAGTGTTGCAGTGGCTCTTTTTGCCTGTGCAACAGTTAATAGACCCAAACCATATCCTGTTTGCAATACTTTTTTCGCTGTTTTTGTTGTTGTGTTCATTGTTGTTCCCTCCATGAATGTCCTCTCTTTCGCGAGAGTAAATAACATAACAATAAAATGATCGCAATAATGAGGACAATAACGCTCAGCGGGATTCCGGCAATTTCTTTTTGTCCATCATAATGCCACAACACTGCTGAGGCAATAAATAACAGCGATGATGACAGAAGATAATTCCGCTTCCGGAAAAGATAATCCATTTCCTCTTCTAAATGAGCAAATTGATTTTCTGACAATGCTCCTGCATTTGTGTGTGGCTGTTCTAAATGATGGATAATTAAACGAAGATGAGAAGGAAGATCCCAGAGTAAATCCTGCGCCGTTAATGCCGCTTCTTTTAATGTTTGCACACTTTCTTTAATACTGCTTTTATTCCGCAGATATTTTTTAGTGAACTGAATCAATCCTTCTGCGATTTTAAACTGGGGATTGAGTGTTAATCCAATTCCTTCTGCTTGGTAAATTGCTTTTGCCATTAAAATATGATTCGGGTCGAAGAGCAGCCCATATTTTCCTCCTGTGAGTAAAATTTTGTACAATCCTTGTCCAATACTTCGCTTCTGGAGAGAAGAATGATAAAATCGCTCTAATTCCGGCAGAACTTCTCGCTTGAATTCAGGAATTCGTGCTTCCGGCCCTTCCTTTGCCAACGAAATAAGTATATCCAGACTCTTATCTGCGTTTTTTTGCCCCAGCGAGAGAAGAAAGCGTACTACTTTCTGGCGATCTTCTGCAGATAACTCTCCAACAATGCCAAAGTCGAGATAAGTGATTACTCCCTTTTTCTGCACAAAGATATTTCCGGGATGTGGATCAGCATGAAAAATTCCATGCAACAACGCTTGTTCCAAAATAGACTCAAAATAATGTTGTGCTACCATTGTGGGATTAATTTTGTCTTTATGCAATGTTTTGAGATCATCCAAACGGATCCCTTCAACATATTCCAAAGTCAGAACTTTAGGCGAAGTATACTCTTCGTAGATTCGTGGTATTTTCACGTGGACATTTTTTTTCATCGCCTCCCGCAAGCGTTCTGCATTGGACGCTTCCACCTCAAAATTAAGTTCGCGGCGCGTCCACAGCGCAAATTCTTTGACAATTGCTAAAGGCCGATACGGTCGAAACTCAGGAAAACGTTCTTCCAGCGCATAAGCGATGTAAAATAAAATATCCAAATCTCGCGTGATTAGATCTTCAACATTAGGTCGTTGAACTTTAACCGCAACAATTTTTCCGTTCGGCAGCTGCGCTTTGTGAACTTGTGCAATCGACGCTGCCGCAAGCGGTTTTTCATCAAAATGTTTGAATACAGAAGAAATTGGCTTATGCAATTCATGTTCAATGATTAATTTTACCTCCTCGAATGGAAACGGCGGGACATGATCTTGACATTGTGCAAATTCTTGAACAAATTCTGCCGGAACCAAATCCGGACGTTGTGACAGCAGTTGCCCTAGTTTTAGGAATGTTGGCCCAAGCCGTTCAAACGATCGCCGCAATGCCTGTGCTTGAAGCTCTCTCGTTGAAATTTCTTGTACGGGCACAATTTTCTTGTGAAATGGGAGATGGGTGCTTAACTTCGACTTGCGGATATAATATCCCCATCCCTCTTCAAAAAAAACGAGCAGGATGTGTTCTAAACGAGCAAGGTCTCTAATATCCCGAATAAGATCAAACATTCCTCTATCACTCTCTTTTTAACAGATATTAAGAACAGTTTGTTTATAAGGATTGTGTCGAGGATATGGTGAATAATGTTACTGTATCCTTATCTTGCTAAATTAATAGAAACAGAAAAAAGAAATTCAAATAAATTTGTTAGGTGTTTCCATAAAATCAATCCAAGGATGTCATCGCTATGAACAATTTCTGGCTGATTATTTTGCCGGACGTATCCCTCTAAAATTATCTCGATTAGTCGCACGAGATACGATCTCTGATTGCAAGGAAAGTCCAGCTGTCGATGCTCTGATCGGCGTGATTATAGGGAACATGGGATCAATTTCTTCAATCTTAGAAGTTCTTTATGAGTAATAGTAAAGCAAACAAGACCTATTAAGATAAAATTATCTCTACTCTTTCTTCTTCAACCGAGTAACGTATCCCGCCAGAATATTACGCAGTTTTTTACTTCCCACTTTCACATGCTGCTGTACAAGAACTTTATTTTTTACAAAATCGGGAGTGAAATGCTGGCCGTGAAGCTTTAACAACTCTCTCGTCTTGCGTTTCATTAACTTGGTTTTAATACGACCCA
>DUGB01000115.1 GCA_013331555.1 Candidatus Woesearchaeota archaeon | reverse complement strand
AATCTATTTTTTGGATGAAGCCTGAATATTAAATACCATGATCATTACGTTTTCTGGTACGCCTGGCAGCGGGAAGAGTACGGTTGCGAAAATATTGGTTGATACATTGAGAGCGGACCGAATTTATGTTGGCGGAGTGTTACGGGAGTTAGCCCGGAAGAAAGGTATGACACTGCAGGAATTATTGGAGTTTGCAAAGAAGCATGCGGAGATTGATCGAGAAGCGGATGAGGTGGCTGCTACCCTGGCTCGGGATTTGGAAAAGCAAGAAAAGGTTGTTATTGTCGAAGGAAGAGTCCAGTTTCACTTTTTACCGGAGTCAGTCAAGGTGTTTTTGAAAGTTTCTCTGGATGAAGCAGCGCGACGGATTTGGAACGATCTGCAGCATTCTTTGACAAAACAGGAGCGAAATGAGGAAGAAGTAATGTCGGTCGAAGAGCTGAAGAAAAAAGTGGAATTACGAGAAGAAGAAGATGCGCAACGATATCGGCACTTGTATAACGTCGATTATCGTAATACCTCACACTATGATTTAGTTGTCGACACAACTCATCTTACTCCTTTGCAAGCCGCGGAGATGATCTTACGTTTTGTGCGTGAAAGACAGAATATAAGCCCTCACTAATTTCCAATAACAAAAATGTGTGCACTCAGGCTGACCACGGACTTTGTCACGNNAACTTGTTGATTATACTGGTGCGGTGAAAGAAAATGGGTTAATTTTTGATACGACGCTTGCCAGTGTGGCAAAGCAACATAATCTTCCTTCTCAAAGTACATATGCTCCGGTGACGGTTTGTGTTGGTGAGCATCATCTTTTGCCTGGTTTTGATGCTCAGCTTGTTGACAAAGAAATGGGAAAAGAGTATACCATTACGCTTCAAGCAGAAGAAGCGTTTGGCAAGCGTGACGTTAAGCGATTGCGGATTATTCCTCTGAATACATTTCGTGAACATAAAACACAGCCAATGCCAGGGTTACAGATTGATGTTGATGGGGAGATTGGTACGGTTACGAGTGTTTCCGGCGGGAGAGTGATTGTTAATTTTAATCATCCTTTAGCGGGTAAAGACGTTGTCTATACGTTTACCATTACTCGCAAGATTACTGATGTTAAAGAGAAAATAGTAGCTTATTTAGAGCGAACGTTCCGTCTTCCTGCTGATAAAGTTGAAGTTACTGTTCAATTTGATTCTGCGGTTGTTTCTTTACCTTTAGAGTTTCCGGGGCCGCTTCAAGAGTTGATTTCCAAAAAACTTCAAACGATAGCAGGATTAAAAACGGTCACTTTTGAACAGAAAATGGGTTCAGCAGTTGGTTCTCAATCCTCCTAATGTGTCAAGTGCAATAATCTTTATAAACAAATATTTCTTAGAGTATGTGAGAAAGGGGAGAGTAGTTCGTTATTTGAGCGTTATGCTTCGAGGTGAGTAAGGGTGGATATAACTGATACACGGGTAAGTAATGGAATTTCTGGTAATGCCTATCCAAATACCTATTCTAAAAGCCAACAGCCTTCTGTAATCCAAGCGCAAGAGATTTCACGTAAAAAGGCGAATGCTGACATTGATGAGGAATTAGAGCGCTTATTAGCAAGCCATAAGACCAGAATTAAAGTGATTGGATGTGGCGGTGGCGGTAACAATACGATCAATCGCATTTCGGAAGTAGGGATTAAAGGAATTGAAACTGTTGCTTTGAACACTGATGCGCAGGATTTACTGTATACGACGGCTGACAAGAAATTGTTAATTGGAAAACAATTGACGCAAGGGTTAGGTGCGGGTTCAAATCCTAAAGTGGGAGAGGAAGCTGCTAAAGAGAGTGAACAAGATCTGAAAAAGTTGTTGGAAGGCGCAGATATGATTTTTATTACCTGCGGTCTGGGTGGAGGTACGGGAACAGGAAGTGCTCCGTATGTTGCTCACATTGCCCGGAAGATGGGTATCTTGAGTGTTGCTATTGTTACCCTGCCATTTTCGATGGAAGGATCGCATCGCTATGAAAATGCGATGATTGGTCTCGAGAAGTTGGAACAGAGCATCAACACGTTGATTGTTATTCCCAATGAAAAATTATTGGAGCTTGCTCCCCATTTGCCTTTGCAAACAGCGTTTAAAGTTGCTGATGAAATCTTAACCAATGCGGTGAAAGGGATTGCGGAATTGGTAACAAAAACGGGTCTCGTTAATTTGGATTTTGCCGATGTAAAGACTATTATGGGTCAAGGTGGCGTAGCATTGATTGGTGTTGGTGAGTCCGATTCAGAGAATCGTGCTGATGAATCCGTTCAGAAAGCATTGCAGAATCCTCTTATTAATGTTGATATTTCCAACGCCACCGGAGCCTTGATTAACATTTCCGGCGGGGAGAGTTTAACGCTGGATGAATCTCGTCGAATTGTAGAAACGGTTGGTAAGAAACTTGATCCAAAAGCAAAGATTATTTGGGGAGCACAAATCTACAAAGATTTGGATAAAACGATTCGCACGATGTTAATTATTACGGGAGTCAGTTCTGATCAGATTTTTGGCGGTGAGGAACATCGTTTGCGAACGCAACGCGAAGGGGAATTAGAGTCAGAGTTAGGAATTGAGCTGATGAAATGATGTCACTGAGAAGTGATAAATAAGCAAAATATTTATAAGTAATATCTCTTTCTAGCGTTGTATGGCAAGAATAAGGAGTGCGGTTGCAGGTATGGCTTTCGTTGCTTTAGGGTATTTTTCCTTTCTTAATTATATTGCAGGAGATGAAGAAGAAATTGTTTTTTCTGATGTCACTGTACATCTTCCTGGGAGTACTCATAAAAGTGAATCTTCAACTTCAGGTATTACTAGGCGTGATACTCAGGGCTTGGTAAATTTAGTGTTAAGGTTGATAACTCAATCAATGACTCAAGCACAAGAACAGAAAGCAGAAGAGACTCTTCCACCAGTTCAAGTACCGGAATTGTATACTTCTACTGAACCTAGTCTTCAAGTTGTGGGGGAACCTCCATCTTTAAGACTTATTTATAAAGATGAAAAAGATAGGGAAAGACTTGTTCAATATTACAACTGTGGGTCTTTTGAGGGATTATGTGCTGATAGTGATAAAGTTGATCTTCAAGTTCTACGTCACTTCAAACCTAATATAGAAGTTAGAATGGATTATATTGATCATGAAGATGGAAGTTCTGTAACTCTTAAATTTGAGTCTCGTCGTTACGATCCTTCAGATCCTACAAGTTCGGCCTCAAAGACTATCTCTCGATCAGAATACGATCCTGAAGGAAAGCATAGAAAGAAATGGTATTCTTCTACAGATGATGGTAGTGATTGTTCATCGTTTGAAAACGTAGTTTCCTATCATCCTGGTGCTTCAGGATCTTCAGGATACATCACTCGTCGACTCACAAATGGAAAATTTACTCCTAATGATATTCTTGTAGTAGTTGACTACCTCTATTCTTTTTATGGTGGTGATGATACCTGTGAATACCTTGTTCATGAGATTCCTCCAAGTGAATCAGGAGCCAAGTTAATAGCTCGGTGCAATAATCAGCTTACTCCCAATTAAATCGGCTCAGATGACTCCGCTCCGTAGAGCGGGTTAATAGTTTTAGGATACGACATAAATCAATTTAGTCGAAAGCTTTAAAAATAGGCTTCATTTCCGATCTTTATCTTGGTTTAGGAACAGAGAGTATTTTTTCAATTTACTTTTTCTGTTTCATTACGTGAGTGCAGGGTAAGCTTTTTCCTGATACAATGTTCTCATTGTTGCAATGCCAAAGAACACACTACGGTGAGACATATGAACTTTAAAGAATTACATGTTAAAGATGAGATTGTTCGTGCGCTGCACGAAATAGGTATTGATGAACCAACATCAATTCAGGTGAAAGCAATTCCTGTTATTGTTGAAGGAAAAGACTTAGTTGGTATTTCCAAAACAGGTTCTGGAAAAACAGCAGCGTTTGGTATTCCAATGTTAGAAATGCTGACTTCAGCGAGAACGATCCAAGCGCTTGTTCTTGCCCCAACAAGGGAACTGGCGGTTCAAATTGCCGGGGAATTACATAAATTTGGCAAATACATTCGTCCGACCATTGCAGCGATTTATGGCGGTGTTTCATTACAGCCACAGATTGATCAGCTGGAACGCTCTACTATTGTTGTAGGAACTCCTGGACGCATTAAAGATCATATCCAGCGGGGTAATATTGATTTTAGTTCGATTCGTCAAGTTGTTTTGGATGAAGCAGACAAAATGGTCGAGATGGGTTTTATTGAAGATATTCGTTTCATTTTAGATACCACTCCTGCGAATCGTCAAATGGTTCTTTTTGGTGCGACGCTCTCTCGAGAGATAGATTTGTTAAAACGTGATTACATGCGTCATCCGGTTGTTGCGGAAGCAGAAGGGCACGTCGAAGAGCAATACTTACAGCAATTTTATTACAATGTTTCTCCCCAGGAGAAGTTTTCATTGCTTATTCACTTGCTTAAGAAAGAAACAGTTGGTATGGGAATTATTTTTTGTTCCTCGCGGCAGACTGTTGAAGTTGTGACACGCAATTTACATGCGCAAGGTATTCGAGCAATGATGATCCATGGTAAACTGAGTCAGAATAAACGCCTGCAGGTGATGAAAGAATTTAATGAAGGTAAGATCAGTCTTCTTGTTGCATCATCTGTTGCGGCGCGTGGTTTGCATATTGATGGTGTCACTCATGTGTTTAATTATGATTTGTCACAAGATCCACAAGAGTACGTTCATCGGATTGGTCGAACGGCTCGTGCTGGTGAATCTGGCAAGGCAATAACACTACTTGGACCACGGGATCATGATGTGTTTCGAGATATCCTACGTCGTTATCCTGTTACGATTCAAGAACTTCCTCATGAAGATTTTCCGCGCGTGCTGTTTAATGCTCGTAGTGAAGATCGTGATCATCCTCGCGATGGTCGTTTCTCACGTCCGCGTTCTGGATTTGGCGGTGGAACTCACCGCTCGAGTTATGGCCATTCAAGTTCGACGGATCAGCGTTCGGATCGTCCTCGTTCCAGCGGTGCTCACGGATCTCGCGGCCCTGGTTCGCATTCCCGTTCGCTCTCTCGTGACACTGGTAGTGGTGGCGGGTGGCGGAAGGGCTATTAATCGTGTCGAAAGCTTTATAAATCAGATTTAAGTCTGGAGAAAACAATGTTTGAACAGCAGGAAGAACAAGTACCGCAATCGCGTTGGAGACGTTTTTTTAAAGAAACCATTCGAGTGTTGCGGATACTAAAAAAACCTGATAAGGCGGAGTATCTCACTACGGTTAAAGTTACCGGGATTGGGATTGCGATTATCGGCGTGCTTGGGTTTTTAATCTTCTTGCTTCGTCAGATGTTGATTTAGGAGAATATATTCAATGGAAACACATCTTTTTGCCGTCCGCACTGCTGCGAATCGTGAAGATCAAGTGATTGATTATCTTATTTCTAAACTCCAGAGAGACAAGAAACCAGAAGTTTTTATTGTCGTTCGCCCGCATGGTATGCGTGGTTATATTTTTATTGAAGCCAGTTCTCAGGAGGTGGCTCAAAATGCGATTCAGAATGTTCCTTATGCTCGTGGAATTCTCCCTCGTGAGATTCCCTATGCTGAAATTGAGCATATGTTGGAGCAAGTGAAGATTGAAATGAACATTCATAAGAGTGATATCGTTGAAATCATTTCTGGTCCGTTTAAAAGAGAGAATGCCAAAGTAATTAGAGTCAACAAAGCTAAAGAAGAAATTGTGGTTGAATTACTTGAAGCGGCTGTTCCTATTCCGATTACGGTTAAGATGGATGCGGTCAAAGTCATCCGCCGTGAAAGCGAAGAGGAAGAAACGAAAGAAATTTAATTGCTTGTTTTCTTATTTTTGTATTATGGACATTGTTGTTGTTAAAAAAGGCAAATTGTTTGGTAAGGGTGTTTTTGCTTTGAGGGATTTTAAAAAAGGAGAAGTCGTCATAACGTACAATCTTAAATCTTTAACGAAGCAAGAATACGAAAATCTTTCAGTATTGGAGAAAAGTTTTACTCATGCCCATTGGGGTGTAATTTATCTTTATTCAGTTCCTGAACGGTATGTGAATCATTCTTCTCATCCGAATACTCATCCAGATCTCAAGAAGAAATGTGATGTTGCCGTTAGGAACATAAAGAAAGGAGAAGAAATAACGACCGATGCAACGAAAGATGATGTTGATTGATTCTCATTTTTTTCTATTTAGAACATTATAAATTTAAATAGTCATTGTTTTCCTATTTGTTTATACGGCTGTGGTCTAACGGCATGATCCGAGCTTCCCAACAAACTTTTAGAAAAAGTTTGATCAAAACAGACCCTGCGGGGTTGGAAACAGCTTGTGACCCGGGTTCAATCATACTCACTGGCGTTCGTTGCTTTCAACGCTAAGAGGTTGAAAATCCCGGCAGCCGTATTTTTTCATAGTCCAAGACTTATCTTTATTGCTTGATCAATTTTTTCTTTCGTTTCTGAATCTACTTTTCCTGTTTGCTTGACGAGTCTTTCTTTATCAATAGATCTTATCTGATTGAGAAGGACTTTAGATCTCTTTTCTACGCCGGAATTTTCTTTTGTTAACAGTACTTCAATGGGATAAATCTTTTCGGTGTTTTGTGAAGTTATTGGTGCAACAATGGTAATTGGGCTGTATTTGTTACCGATGTCATTTTGAATAATTACCGCGGGTCGAGATTTTTTGATTTCATGTCCTACAGTGGGGTCAAGATTAACAATCCAAATGTCTCCCCTGAATGGTTGTTTTGTTATTCCCATTTTGCTGAAGACTCTTCCCACTCTTTGTTTATTTCTTTATCTTCATCAGCTTTTTGTTGATACGCAGCAATAAGCTCTCTTACAAGGGTCTTTTTTCTTGATTCTACAATTAATTTGTTGATGATTTGATCATAGCTCTGATGATCGGTTCGTAATTCATCAAGGGCGTGTTTCGTTTTTGAATAAATCTTTACGGTTGTTGCTTCCACAGTATACTAAAAGTATACTTTTATAAAAATGTTTCTCTTTTTGGACTCGGTCTAGCTTCTCGTATGTGCATAGCTAAATAATT
>DUGB01000025.1 GCA_013331555.1 Candidatus Woesearchaeota archaeon | reverse complement strand
TGATAAAAGCATACGCGAATTAAGAGCTATATTCAAGCAACACCCTCAATGGTTTGAGGTGCCGAAGTCTAAGTCGAATAAGGGGAAAGACGTAGTGGAGTATTCAATAATCTAAATGGAATATTGCTTAGCCTACCTCAACTTCATCAGATTCGGTTAGCGCTATTACAGGGGTTTCAGATGCGGTTACAGGCAATTCTTGCACTCGGTTTAATTTACCCTGAATATTTCTGGTTTTAGCGGCGGCGCTCTCTATTGTTGTGCTAGCTTCTTGAAGTTTCTTGTGGGTCTTTTCCAGCAACACACCGAAATTTCCGAATTCGGTCTTAACCTTTCCGAGAACGTCCCACACCTCGCTAGACCTCTTTTGAATTGCTAAAGTTTTAAAGCCCATTTGTAGACTATTCAAGATGGCCTGAATGGTTGTCGGGCCGGTAACAATTACTTTGAAGTCTCGCCTAATCTGCTCGGAAAGACCAGGGATACGCAATACCTCCGCATAGAGACTTTCGACTGGCAAGAACAGAACCCCGAAGTCTGTCGTGTATGGAGGATTAATGTACTTGTCTTTTATGCACTTGGCTTCTCCTTTGACTCGCTGTTCCAGTGCTTTAATCGATTCCTTTATACTTTCAATGTCAGCTTTTTCTTGAGCTTCGAGAAGTCGTTGGTAATCCTCAAGAGGAAACTTGGCGTCAATGGGCAACCACACGTGTTGTATTTCATCTCCTTGGCCGGGCAATTTGATACCAAACTCAACGGCATCCAAGCTACCTTTTTTGGTTTTAACATTTGTTTCGTATTGCTCGGGGGTGAGTATCTCGGAGATGAGGTTACCGAGTTGCGCCTCTCCCCACGTGCCTCTCGTCTTAATGTTACTTAAGACTTTCTTTAAATCGCCGACCCCCACAGCAATAGTCTGCATCTCACCAAGACCTTTATGAACCAGCTCAAGCCGCTCACTCACCATTTTGAATGATTCTCCAAATCTCTTTTCGATTGTGGATTGCAATTTCTCATCGACAGTCTGGCGCATTGCCTCAAGTTTTTCGGTGTTGTCTTTCTGTATGCCATCCAGTTTTTTCTCAACGGCTTCTTTAACTTTTTCCATCTTTGCGTCGTTCTTATCAATCAGCTCGGTGAGTTTAGTGGAGAAACCCTCGAAGTTTTTGTTTTGTGTGCTGGCAAGTTCAGTCATGCGGCGTTCAACAGGCTCGCCAAAACCCTTAAAGAGTCCTGCAATCTCTTCGCGTACACGCTTCTCAGACTCCGCACCTTCTTTGCGGTTTGTTGTCATCTCTTCCCTGAGAGCACGCTCATTTTTTTGACCAAGTCCTTCAAATAGTTCAGAGATGTTTATAGTATCTGTTGGCTCTTTTTTATTATTGATGAGCACAAATACAATGTAGCCGACACCAAGCGCTATAACGATTAGCAAACCGATAATCAGGATTTCCATGTGATTTTATAAAAGTTATTATTAATGTTCTCTGT
Source organism: Candidatus Woesearchaeota archaeon (assembly GCA_013331555.1). Taxonomy (GTDB): domain Archaea; phylum Nanobdellota; class Nanobdellia; order Woesearchaeales; family GW2011-AR9; genus UBA10204; species UBA10204 sp10204u. Next base: position 3,887 of record DUGB01000025.1, on the reverse strand, counting down.
CGCGCGGAGGAAATGGATCATTGCCTGGCTCTACGGTATCTTTGCTACGGATAGTGCCGTTCGGACGATGTGTCATTACTTCGCCACCGCCACTATTAGAAGAAAATCGCTTGGCAAGCTTTTCTGCTTCTGCCTGCGTATCAAAGTAAGCTGCCGCTCGAGTTGCTCCTTCTTGCTTAACTTTCCAGTCACCCGATTCTTTGTCTTTTGTAACGTGATAATTTGCCATAATTTTGTGGGGATAACTCCCTTGATTAGGTTTATGTTAGGTATTATAATTTAGGTATGCAAAAGAAGTCAAGTGGAGGAATAGGAAAGGCATCAAAGAGACAAGCGGAGATACTGGAATTCATTAGTATTTTTCGTAAAAAGAATGGGTATGCCCCATCTCTTGCAGAGATAGCTGAAAATTTCAGTTTATCTATACCCACTGTCCACCAACATGTATCTTATTTACGCCAAAAAAATCTTCTAACCTTTGAAAAAGGTAAAAGACGTTCCATTCAAGCCTTCAATATTCACAAGGCAGGAACGATAGAAATTCCCTTAATGGGTCTCATAGCCGCAGGAGGGCCCATTGAAGCAATTCGAGATCCTCGGCCAATTGAGGTGCCAAGAAATATGCTTTCGGCAGGAGCAAATTATTACGCTCTAAAAATAGCAGGCACTAGCATGATCGAAGATGGAATTTTTGATGGAGATATTATTGTTGTGCGTGAACAATCTACTGTCGATGATGGTGAAAAAGCAGTCGCATATTTACCGGACAAAGATGCTGTGACACTTAAAAGAATTTATCACGAAAAGAACCGTATCAAACTTGTGCCTGCAAATAAAAAGATGAAACCTTTCTACGAAAGAAATGTAGAAATACAAGGAAAGATGGTTGGAGTGCTTAGGAAAGAAATTTAATAAGTGATAAAATAAACTTATGAATTTTATTGCTAACGAAACTCAACAAAAACTTCGAGGAGGGTACTATACTCCTTTAGACCTTGCTGAGTTTCTCGTTCGTTGGGTGAAAGAAATAAAACCTAAAAAACTGTTGGAGCCGAGCTGTGGTGACGGCATATTTTTTGAGGCACTCAAAAAAGTTGGGGGATTTAGTAATGTTGGTTTAATTGGGATTGAATTTAACGCAGATGAAGCAGTTAAATCAAGGAAAGTAACTCGCCGTGATTTTTCACATGCAGAAATAAAAAACACAGATTTTCTTAATTGGTCAATTAAAGAACTGAAAAATAATCCGGTGAGCTTTGACGCAATAGTGGGTAACCCGCCTTTTATTCGTTATCAATACCTTCCTAAAGAATTCCAAGAAAAATCCGAAGAAATTTTTAATATATTAGGATTGCCTTTTACAAAACATACAAATGCATGGGTTCCTTTTATCCTGGCCTCAATGGCTTTATTGAAGCCTGGGGGACGCTTAGCGATGGTTATACCAGCTGAAATTATCCATGTTCTTCATGCACAATCCCTCCGATCATATTTAGGAAAAGAATGTAAGAGAATTGTAATTGTTGATCCTCAAGAACTTTGGTTTGATGATACCCTACAAGGAACAGTTCTATTATTGGCGGAAAAATTGCATGATCTGAGCGATAAGCCAGAAGGGGTAGGAATTTATCCAGTTAAAAATCGGGAATTTCTTAAATTAGATCCAAAAGAAGTATTCTCGGCTCCTAAATCTATAAATGGTAGAACGATAAAAGGTAAATGGACTTATGCACTGCTAGACCCTGAAATACGGACATTGATTGATGATCTAGCGGATCACCCAAATGTCCACCAATTTAAAGACATTGCTGATATAGATGTTGGGATTGTTACTGGAGCAAATGACTTTTTCTTAGTACCTGATGCAACTGTAAAAGAATTTGGGCTTAAGAAATGGGCTTACCCAATGTTTGGAAGAAGTGATCATTGTCCGGGAATTATTTATAACAAAGAACAACATAAAACAAATCAAGAGAGTGGTAAACCCACAAATTTTATTTGGTTTCCAGATGAAGCTGTAGCCATAAGTGCATCCGCACAGCAATATATAGAATATGGAGAGGAACAAAACTTACATACTCGGTATAAGTGTAGTGTACGCACACCTTGGTACTCGGTACCATCCGTTTATACAACTGAGGTAGGTATGCTGAAGCGTTCACATAATACCCCAAGACTTATTCTCAATGAGGTTGGTGCATTTACTACTGATACGGCTTATCGCATAAATACTCATACCGCTATTGATAGCAAAAAACTCATTGGTTTTTTTCTGAATTCTCTTACTGTGCTTAGTGCTGAATTAGAAGGACGACACTACGGTGGAGGAGTACTTGAGCTAACTCCATCTGAAATTGAAAAATTACTTATACCGCTGCCTAAAAATGTAGAAGTAGATCTAGTTACTCTAGATAGTGATGTTCGCAACGCACCTATTGAAGAAGTGTTAAAAAAACAAGATCGAAAGATTTTGAAAGCTCTAGGGTTAACAATTGAAAAACAAAATCAATTGTTAGGAGCGTGGAATAAGCTCCGTAATCGTCGTCAGAGAATAGATGATTCGAGCATTGGTTAATCTATTTCAAGCAAGAATCGAGTAGGGTTTTCTTCGTCTCTGTATAACGAAAGTGTCCTTCCAATAAGATCGGGTTGAGCAATATATTGTTTAGCCTGGCCCCAACTTAAACGAGTCATAGCATTATGTTGTTTATAAGCAATGCTTTCAGTTCCTATTGTGTGAGCAATACGTAAGTGAAACTCTCCATAAGAAACTCCCCTAACAATTAGTTCAAATTCTGCCTCAGTTTCTTCGACAGTTTCTGTTGTACCTGTTTTCCATCCTAAGTGAGAAAACAGTTCTTCTCGAAAATAATGCCGATGATCGATACCTTCACCTAACAGACCCTTATCAAGACTTATTGATCCTGTTGGATTGGTATTATTTCCACTTGGTATATTAAGATCTCGCTCAGTTAGAGATTTACTTTCCCACATCAACTTTAGTCGGTCTTTGTTTGTGGTGTATGATAGAGATGCAGTTGGAATAGTAACTATAGGTGTTTGGGTTGCTTCTGTCTTTGTACGAGTTCTTTTAATTGTACGATAACGGCGTGGAACGCTTAACTTAATACGAGAAATTATGTCGTTAGAAGGGTTAATTCCTTTTACAGTTGGTCTAGGTGGTAATACCTCTAACTCATCCAAAACTCGTCCATTTTGTCTTAGTAATTCAAGTTGTTCTTCTGATGTTATCAGAGTTACATGTTCAGGGTCACCAGAAGACAGATTTATAAATTCATTTTCAATACTTTCTACCAACTCTTTTTCGGAAGTATCAGTTAGATCAAAATCCATTGCCATACCCGCCTCAATATTATTATTCAAACCTCCAAGTGTTAGGTTGGCACTACCAATCACTAGTCGTGCTTCATTAACTCCTCTAGCTAAATATATTTTTGGATGAAACACAATATTTCTTGCTCCAGTATCTACGGTGTAGATGGTTGCACCCAAATTTAGTAATCGAGCAAGTCCTTGGTATGAGGTAATATCATTACGTATACCTGAAAAAACTTTAGTCTTGTTATTAAACGATCGAATCTCATTTTCTAGAAGAATAACTCCTTCTTCATTTATAAAAGCTACACTAAGGATGATTTGTTGAATTTCAGGAACTTCAAAAATACGCTTAATCGCGTCGACGTGAGTATTTGAAGTTAATCCTTGAAGAATGAATTTCCTTTTAATCATAATCTTTATTTTAGCCCAAGAACCCTTATTTTGCTTGGGTTCAAACTTGGACATCTGGCGGAGGAGGTGGGATTCGAACCCACGATGCCTTGCGGCATACCGGTTTTCGAAACCGGCGCACTAGACCAACTATGCGA
>DUGB01000019.1 GCA_013331555.1 Candidatus Woesearchaeota archaeon | reverse complement strand
CTCACTTTTCGAACTGTGCCGTATCATGACACAGTATATAACACCAGAAAAAATGACAATGAAGAGCAAAGCGCCGAACTTGCAGAAAAAAGATTAAGTGGCGCTGGGTTGAAATCTCCGTTTATTGATAAAGTTATTAGCTTGATTATGATAACAAAACATCAAATAGCACCAGAAGAATTAGATCAACAATATTTGATAGATATTGACTTGTCTATTTTGGGGAAGTCTCAAAGAGAATTCGAGGAATACGAAAAGAACATAAGAGAGGAATATTCTTGGGTCCCTGAAGAACAATTCAGAGCAGGAAGACAAGTAGTTCTACAAAGATTTTTAGAGAGAGATTCCATTTACTCGACGGACTTTTTTAGAAAAAAATATGAAAATCAAGCTATTAGAAATATAGAAAATTCGTTAGCAAGCAGGAGATAGTTATCTGCTTTAAAAATTGACCCTATTCCCCATCATTAAAACTTGTACCTTCGCTACAATAAATTTTAATCCAGACTCTTAAAATTTGAACAAATCATTTTAAACTAGTCTTTGATTCTAATGAAGATGCTAAAAGAAATTGTAACAGAAGCAGTAAAAGAAGCAGGAAGTTATGCCTTAAGTCGTATCGGGAATTTTGGCAAAGTTACAGCTAAATCGCCAAAAGATTTCCTTACTGAAGTTGATGTCGAAGCAGAGAGAATGATCATTAATAAAATTAAAGCGAGATTTCCCGATGCGAGTTTTTATGGTGAAGAATCCGGACAACAAGGAAAGGGAAGATACTTATTTGTAATCGATCCAATTGATGCTACTACAAACTATATTAAAGGAATACCTCTTTTTGATATAGCGGTAGCCGTTTACGATGGTGATATAAATATTCTGGGAGTTATTTTTTGTCCAAAACTTGATGAACTGTATGTTGCCGAAAGAGGGAAAGGAGCATACCTCAATGGACAAAGAATTCATGTTTCAGACGTTGAAGAACTAAAGCGAGCAGTTGTTGGATGGAATAGAAGTAATCATCCTCCTGAAATCATAGAACCATCAAAAAAAGTACTGGCAAAGATTCTTGACCATGCTGCAACATTGAGAATTTTTGGAACTGGTGGTTTAGATTATTGTTATCTCGCAAAAGGAAGCTTTGATGCGTGCATAACTCCACTTGCTGAACCATTTCATAGTGCCGGATATATTATCATGGAAGAAGCGGGAGCTAGAGTTACAGATTATGAAGGAAAACCGCATTCTCTAGATTCAAAAACAATAGTAGCAGCAAATCCAAGATTACATCCGCAGATTCTTGATCTTGTTAAAGTTGAAAAAGAGTAATTAACCTTGCTTGTCTATCATCGAAGCACTATTATTTAACTTAACCACAAAAACATATAAATAAAACCATTAGCACATAAAAACCCATGGAAGAAATCAAATTCCCAAAACCAAAAATCCATCTTTTTGTCTGTGTCAACGACAGAACCAAAAGTAATAATCCAACCCCCAGCTGCGGACCGAGAATCAAACCAGAGGACGTCAAAAAAGTCAAAGAATGGATTCACAGTGAAGGATTAACCACAGAAGTCTACTGCACCAAAGCCCAATGTCTCGGTTTTTGTAATCCAGAAGGAAGTGTTGCTGTTATTTACCCAAAAGGAAAGTTCATTAAAGGCATTCAAACGAAAGATGATCTGAAACAACTTCTGAGAGAAGAAATGAGCTCTTCCCAATTATAGAAGCTTTTAAGATATACCTAAAACAAACCAGAGTTATAAACTAGAGGCGCAACTAAATCAACAACTCTGCGTGGACACAATCGCGCCAGTGCCATCGTCAGAGGTACTGCTCTTCCAATCCTTAATTCAGGAGGAATTGATTTTTCATTACCCATAACTGCATCAGCAGCAACTTTCCCTAAATAATGACCTATTGCTAAACCATCACCAATGAAAGAAACATAAATATTCTTACGAGAAGTAGCAAAGCCAGTCTGTGCTAAAAATCCGGAAGTAAGCGAACCGCCAATTCTTCCTGGCCACGTTGAACGAATCTGAAATGGATGATCCGGAAAGCGACGAGCTAATTGCTCTTTATTAGCTGCGTGAGATTCTTTCAACATCTGAGGATCACGTGAGGCAACAAATTCAAAATTGCCGGCTGAAGCCATCACTAAATTATCTTTCACATTACCAAACATATAATCTAATGTAGAGTTATCAGAAAATCCACTACAATTCTGAAAAGGGTTTTGTTCAAATTCAACTAAACTAATGTATTGACAAACCGGAAGAACACTGCGTTGGATAGGACGAGGTAATCCTTTCAAATCAATTGTGAAAGGGTTAGTCGCAACAACAACTTTCCGAGCCCGGATCTGACCGCGAGGAGTTTTAACAAGAACACCGTCTGCCTCTTCTTGGAGAGAAAGGACAGGAGTGTGTTCATAAATTGTTGCTCCTAAAGTTTCTGCTTTCCCAGCCATGAGACGAACTAAGGTGTAAGGATTGAGCACATAATTCCATTCAGGATCAGCAAAAAAAAGACCTGCTCGGTAATGAGAGCTCTGGACATGATTCCGTAACGCATCAGCCTTCAAAAGTTGATTGTCGTTTCCAAGTTGTATTTGGGCTTGATGCTCCTGCTGAGCCATTTCTTCATTTTCAAAAAGATTGATATAGCCTTGAGTTCGGAGATCACAAACTGCTTCCTTTTGACGAACCAATTCTCTAATGTCACGAATTCCTTCTCTAACATATCCAAATATTCTCTGCGTAGCCTCAAGGCCAAACTGATCGATCATTTCACGCGCTCCTTGTTCGGAACCGGCGGCTTGTGTTATGATCGCTGTTGAAGCCCCTGTTCCTCCAGAGCCAATATGATGTGCTTCAATAAGAACCGGACGAACACCGGCAGCGGCGAGAGCTAAAAGTGTACTAAGACCGCTTATCCCCCCTCCAATAACAACACAATCACATTCTATGGACTCATCTAAAATCGGTCTAGAAGAAACAGGGGTATACCAACCACTGTCCGTGTGAGAAACTGTCATTGCAGACCATAAAAAATAAAGGTTTACTTAAAAATACTCTCACCTAAATTCAACAACGTCCAAACTCTTCCACCACTAACGCCTGTTCCACACACACTTGTTCTTCATCATATAACACCACTTTAGGAATAATTTTAACTTGTTTTAACGGACCATTCACTGCTTCATCATACGTAATTTTGGCAAAATAGTTCCCCGCTTTCGCTAGTTTTGCCTCGGTTAACTCCACAGTTTGAGCACCATCTGCACCAATGACGTTAACCTGAAGACTGTTCACATTAACATTCGCGCCATTCTCAATCGTAAATCGAAACTGTTTCGTTGACGAATCATAACACACTTGGCTGTTTCCACCAACCGATGCCAGTGTCAACCCAATTTCAATCGGACATTGAGCTTGCTCTTCAACTTGAGCTTGCCCTAAATTCATCACCACGACCGCAACTGCAACCGCAAAAGAGATTAATAATAACGTAATCATCAACGGCGTAATCGCATCTTTGTTAGAGAATGGTCTTTTCATGTTATGCCTTCCAATAATGTTTGCCTTTATGCAGTACCGCACGAATACGGTGAACAGGAACAAAAATCTCTTTCTTGCCCTCATCCAAAATAATCATAAAATCTTTTTCAATTTTATGGAGCTTATCTCCCCGCAAGAAAACATCTTTCTTCGTTAACTTATCGTGATATTGAATATGAAACTGATGAGGCTGAGCATGTGTTCGAACATGATGAAGAATAGAATGAACTGTTTTCTGCGTACCCCAAAACGGCGCAACGTCTTTAAATAACACCCCAGATAATGTAAACATCGCTAGTCCAACAAGCAAACTAATCCACGGATTGCTTAAGTATGGCAAAGAACCTAATCCATCCCACACTCCTGCCCAGAAGAAGACCACGCCCATAACACCGACTAAGTACCACAGATACAATTTAATTTGCTCACCGCGAATCATATCATCACCTTACAATCTCCAATACACTTTACCATTCTGTAATACTTCCGTAATGCGATGCGTAGGAATAAACACTTCCGAATTTTTTGTGTGATGCTTCATCACTAACGTTCCGCGTTCAACAGCATGAACACGATGAGCTTCAATAATGATATCCTTACGCTGACTTTTATCATAATATTTGAACTGAAACTGTCCTTTTTGAGGGTGGTTGTACACCTGATGAACAACTTTGCTCACCGCTTTTTCCACTCCACCTAACGGATCAAACTCTTTGAAAATTAAGCCAGAGATCGTTAAGATAAAGAGACCCAAAAACAAAAAAACGAAAGACTGCCCGATATAAGGGATTTCATAAATTCCTTCCCAAATACCTTTCCATAAAAAAATGACCGCTACCGCTGCGTACAACGACCATAAGAAATGTTTATCCTGCTCGCGCATCATGACCTCTTTTGTAGAAATAAAAGAGTAATTAATGATATATATATAGGTTCTTGTTTTTTTTATTTATTACTTTAAAGAGACAAACAAGAAAAGATTTATAAACAATGCCTCTTTTAAAAACAATATGAACCTCGAACGAAAAGGGATGATCAGAGTAGCGTTATTAGTTGGAGCAATGATAACTCCTCCCGCCCTTCTCTCACTCTCTACCATTTTTCACGAAACAAAACCAGCAAATACAGATGCTCAATCTATGGAACAAACCTCATTTACCGGAGAACTTAGTGATATAAGTCAATACGTTAAAGATAGCAAGTTTACCGTAGAAGCAACATTTGACTGGACTTACAACGGAGATGATATATCAGAACCCATCACAACAAGTTTCTCCCTTTGCCAAAGTAAAGGCAGTTGTTACATTGGAAAATATGGAAAAACTTTAGAATCTTTAACTGGCGGAACTCATGTTCAAGAAAAAATCAAACTTGCAGCGGCAGGAGCAGTTGGTCAGAACGATCTTGTCATTGGTTTTATGGTGAAGAGAAATGGAGAAGCAGATTACACCTTTTCAGATAAGTACGCATTACCCGACAATTAAATTTATAAAAATACAGGAAAAATAATATTTATGAGACTACAACATTTACTTTTATCTGCACTACTAGGAACAACAGCAACTATTACTGGAAGTATTGATGACTACGTTTACGCTACTCCTCAAGAGAAAGTTCCTCGATTCAACCCAGTTATCACTGCCAGCATAAATCCCGATTACAAACAAGGCCTTAAAGATGATGCAAAAGGAAAAGAAAAACTATACGTTGATGGAATTGTAACATTAGATTATAGTGGTACGGAAACTATTAAAAGTCCGCTCAGGGTAACCTATTCTGTCTGTTTCGGTCCACCTGCAGAAGATGAAGATGTTGCGTGGGGCTGTGTAGCTGGAGGGCCTTTAGGAACCATAGATTCTCTCGTAGTTGGAGCAACTTTACATTTCGATCTCCATGCAAAAACATTTAACAGCACTGCCAGCCTAAAAAAAGACAACGGTGACAGACCAATGCGAGATCTCACTCCCCACATTACTGTAACAATAAATGATTCTTCAGGAGTTGACATCTACCGCGAAGATATTTTGTTAAGACCAATTGGAGATTATAAGTAAAATTTAGCAAGCCTCGGAGATAAAAACATGCCAGAAATATTACCATGGGAAAAAAAACTGAGTGAAGTACTCTCTAGAAATATGAATTTAGGTGACTTAGGATATCTCACTCAAACAGTATTAACTACAACAATGAAACTTGGCGGCTTGGCCTACGCTGCAGCAGGAGTCTTAAATTTAGCAACAGAAAGTCAACATCCAGTAAGAGATGGTCTTTTAATCTATACTGGAGGAAAACTTATAGATTTTGGTTACAGAGCAACAACATTTTTAGAAGATATTTACAAAAGAAAATGACTTGTCAGCTAGGCGAATAAGAAAAATAATGAAAGCATAAATTCTATTTTTTACACTCCCATGTACCAGCATCAGAAATCTTAGAATGGCTGCTTTCTTGTCCTAATCCATAACTATTAACTTGACCTTGATCATCAAGATATATCCAAGTGTTTCGGTCACCTAAATTAAGACAAGTATCAAACGTGGGATCATAGACTTCTAAAAGAGAATCTGAACGTAGACGTAATTTTGTTACATTTCCATCAGTGCCTTTAACATAAAGACATCGCCCAACACAATCTTCTCGAAACAAATCATTCAAATCTGAGTAAGCAACATCATCAGAAACAGGAAATTGTTCAACTGTCCCTTCGTAACCAAGAGCTGAGTTCTGTGCAGCGCCAGTAGAAAGCAGACGTACTAGAGCAGACAAATCAACTCGACGATGAGAAGATGACAAAGATAAGGGAGACGGAGTTGGCTGAGAACCAAAATAATTGTCAGGACTAGCAACGGATATACTATCTGTTTGTCCTCGTGCTGAATAAGTCCTTTCCAAAAGAGCGACTGGCTCAGATGGTTTTAGGGAATGATACCATACGAGTCCAGCACCAATAACACCTAAACAAGAAAGTCCAATCGTCCCAAGTAATCTACCCCTTTGCATGAACATTCTAAAAGAAGCACTATTTCTTATCTTTGACTTCTTAGCTT
>DUGB01000069.1 GCA_013331555.1 Candidatus Woesearchaeota archaeon | reverse complement strand
ATTCCTAAACCCATAACAACCTAAAAACGAGCGTAACTATTTATTACTTACTCACAAACCACTCTTTCAATCCAATCTGCTGAGCGTATTTCTCTTCACGTTCAACATCAACACCTTTTCCAAAACCATAATAGTCACGTTTCCCTTTCTTAATAATCACTTCGCAATCTTTCTGCGTTGGTCGCATTCCATAACCGCTCAACTGAAATGGAGCAAGAACAGTATTCACATTCAAACCCCACTCCCCTAAGCGTTTGTCTAACAAGCCTAGATTCTTAGTCATCAAGCCAAGTCTAACATTTTTCACAGAAAGTTTCAAGTAGTTTTCAAGCAACACTCTATTTCCTGTTGCTAAAGCCATATCCGTCAAGTGATAATGGAGAAACATAATTTCTAAAGAGCATTTTCTCAGCTCCAAATATTCTACAAACGCTAACAGTGGCACGAGAACACGCATATCTTTTTTTTTGATCTTTAAGCCACTTCTCAACACCGGCTTCAACAACCGTAACAAATTAACAATTCCTAAAGAACGCACTTTTCGCATCGCCATACCAACTAACCCATATTGGGTCATTTCACGAACGTATCGACTTGCATCAGGGACAATTGCAGCTAAAGAAACATCTTCCTTTGAAGATAGAAAATGAAGAACATCTCGCTCAGCTGTAACCAGAAAGAATCTTTCGCCAGAAGTATACGCTTTCTCAGCATCTTCTTGTGCCGCAACGTGAACTCCTTTATTCATTATAGTTCAACCTCACGTTGTTGAGCGTGGGAATTGTAAATCGCTTCAATCATCCGTTGAATATTATATCCTTCTCTAACTCCAACCAATACTTTCCCTTTCTGTCGCACAGCATTAATGAACGCATTTAACTCCTCTGCATATCCTTCGCCGCCAATCTCCAAATTAAACGTTGGCAAGTCCTCTCTCCTAATGGTAGTCTTACCCACAGAATATCCCTTCTTTTTACTCTTCAAATCCAAGGTAACAGTATCTTCATCTAATTGTAGTGTTCCATTCTCACCAGTAATAGTCAATCCCAACGTTAAAGAACGATAACCTGTCTCGCTCCAGGATACTTTGACAGTTCCTCGAACCATTTCAGGATAAACTAATGTTACAAACGCTTTATCCTCAACTGCAGAATAGGGGAAATATAATTTTCCATCAACACGCAACGGCATACCTAACAGAAAATATATCTCCGATAATAAATGTGAACCGTGTAATGCTACGCAACCGCCACCTGCTGTTTTCTTATCATACCTCCAGCCTTTCTTACGTGCCATAACCTGTGACACAAAAGCACTCCCCTCAAAGGAATTGATTTTACCCAGCACACCTGCATCAAGAATCTCTTTTGCTTTCTGCACTAAAGAACGATAAGGATACATATAACCCACCGCCGCAACAACGTTGTGACGAAGCACTATCTCCTGGATTTTACACGCCTGCTCTAAAGAATTCGCTAACGGTTTCTCAATGAACATTGCTAGGCCGTGTGCAGCACATTTCTCTGCAATCGATGCTGTAAAAGCAGGAGGAACAGCCACAATCACCGCATCAAGCGGTTGACCCAAAAAATCATCCAACGATGTAAAAAAAGGAGCTTTGATTCCCAAGCTATAAACTGAGCCCCGCACTGACGCATTGACATCAAATAGTGCCGTAATCTTGACTCCAGACAGCGCACTTAACACAGAGGCATGAACAAGACCCATTTTTCCCAAACCAATAATTCCGACTTTAACAACATTATCAGGATCTACACCCCAAATTGTCTTTCTAATTCCTTCCACAAAAGAACGTGGTTTGAATCCAAAATCACGTCGAGCAGGCTCAAGATCAACAGTTGTTTCTTGTACTAGACCCAATAAATTGTCTTTTGTAATTGGCAATTTTGAGGTAACAAGAGAGAGTATTGAAATACCCAAAGAACAGGCCCAATAAGGAACGGACACAATTTTTTTCTGCTGTTGCATTTCCCGAAGCATGGTTTGTAAAAGTTCCTTAAATGACAATCGAGTCGCACCTGCAAGATCATATGTTTTATGTATTGTATTATTATTATTATTATTATTATTAAGAACCGCAACAAGAGCATCAGCAACGTCATCAACATACACTGGTTGCATTTTATAATCCCCAGAACCAATCACGGGAAAAACAGGAAGTGTTTCAGCAAGCCGCATTAACTTTGCAAACAACCCTTTTTGTCCTGGACCATAGACTAACGTTGGTTGTACAATCGTCCAATCTAACGTAGACTTCCTGACAACATCATCAGCTAATTTTTTAGTTAAACCATAGTTGCCCTGTCGTTCACGCTTCGTCGACTGAGAGCTAACAATAACCAACCGCTTTACTGCCTGACTCTCGCATGCTTCGACTAACAATTTCATACCATCAACATTGACAGCCATACTTTCCTCAGCCGTCGACTCTTTTTCTGAAGTGAACGCCGCGAGATGAACTACGGCACTAACACCGCTAACTGCGTTCTCAATACTTGCTTTATTTTTCATGTCACCCGTAACAATCTCTACATCAGAAAATAATGCCTCTGTCCGTTGAGCATCACGGACAAAACAGCGTATTTTTTTACCTCGACCTAAAAGCGTTCGAACAACAACTTGTCCAATGAAACCAGTCGCACCAGTAACAAGAATAAGATTACTCTTTCGTACCATGTTTTCGCTTCGTCGTCTGTCGACCATGTAGAATCTCCACTACTTTAAAACAAGCTTCCATAACCTCAATCGCCCGATCGATGGTGATTAAATCATGTTTATCGCCACGTAATGCTTTCAAAAACTCACCGTAATGTTCCGCAAATCCTTTCTCTAGTTTATACGACTGTTTTTTACCATTAATGTCTAATGAAGTAAAATCATCAATCACTGCCACCGTACTTTCTCCAATAATTTCAATTCTCTCTTTATTCACCGCCGAGGTGCCATCTTCCGAATACACAATCGATGCGACTGAACCATCACGAAATGAAACTGCAATGACCACATGATGATCAGCAATTTGCGCAGGATCATTTGTTTTGACCGCATAAGGATGAAGAGAAACAATCTCTGCATCTGTTAACCAAGACAAAAAATCAAACACATGACATAATTCTCCAATAATTCGTCCGCCGCCAATATCAGGATCATAGAGCCAGGGCTTATTGACATTGACAACCGTCTGCATCCGATACTGGATCACCAGAGGATGCTTTCTCTCCACAAACAATTTTTTTGCATCATGTGACAGTGGGGAAAAAGAGCGATTAAAACCAACCGTAAATACCACCGGATGTTGTATAAGTGCTTTACGAATAAGATCATTTTCTTTTCTATTCATAGCCAGAGGCTTTTCAACAAAAACGTGTTTCCCCACATTGATTGCTTTGACCGCATAATCACAATGAGTGGAATGAGGAGTTGTAATCACGATAACATCAATCTCAGGATCTTGAAGAACTGCATCATAGGTTGAAGCAACCTGTGGAATACCATACTCTTGCGCCACTTTCATTGCCGTGTAGCCATTCTTAGTTAAAATCGTCTTGACAAAGAAATAGTGGTTTTCTTTTAGCAAAGGAATATGCACATCACGCGCAAAATTGCCGCCGCCGATAATCGCAACCCCGTATTTCTCTTTTGGTTTCAGTTCAGGAGAGAGAATAATTGCTTTTTCTTCCGTAACAGAAAGAGCATTTTTATACGTCAACACCACTGACAACGGTTTCGCTCCTTCACGCTGCAATGATGTATACGCTTCATCTGCTTGTTCAATCGGATATCGCGCTTCAATCAAATCATGAACACTAATTTTTTTCTCCTCGAGTAAACGCAAAAACTCGTCCATATTTCGCTGGACTGTCCAACGCACGTATTCATAAGGTAAATCAATTCCTTTTTCCTCGTACATTGGTTCATGACGCCCAGGTCCATAAGCACGTGAAATCAACAAATCAATTTCTTTATCATAAAACGGTTGACGCTCGATAGTAAGTCCAACTCTGCCTACAATCACAACTTTTCCCTTGCGACGGCACATTTGAATGGCATTATTGACCACAACACTCTCAGGATCAGTCGCCATGATAATAACTGCATCAGCTCCTTTCCCTTTCGTGTATTCCAGAACTCCCTCGACAGGATGATTTGAAAAGCCTTTGTGCAATCGCGATTTTGTAAGGCGTTCAGGATCAATATCAATACCAATCACCTGACACCCCGCTGCTTGCAGCACTCGTGCCATAATATTACCTAATAAACCCATCCCATACACAACAACAATCTGGCCAAAACTGATATCTGCTCGGTGAAGAGCATGGATCACAATTGCTCCTAACGTAGAAAACGACGCTTCTTCCAATGCAACAGAACTTGGAACTCTCGCAACCATTGTCTGCGCAACACACACATAGTCAGCATGATTAGCTTGACCTAAGCCCGCACAGGCAACAACATCACCGATCCGCCATTCAGAAACATCTTGTCCAATTTCAACAATACGCCCAACGCAGCTATATCCCAGAGTCCACCAAGATGATAACATCGACTTGGCGAATTTATAGGTCTTAACAACACCTTCGCGCTGAGCTTTTTTCAACGCTAAATTAACTAAATCTTTACGCAGCAAGACTTTCTTCACTAAACCACTTTTACTAGGAGTAAGAGACTTCAATTCTGTGCCAACACTCACCGCTGAAAACAAGACTTTAACCAAGACTTCTCGACGGCCGCATTGCGGTGGCGGAACATCACGAACAACAGCCTGCCCTTTAACATTAAAAACCTGCTTCATTGACGTCAAAACGCAAAAGTGCCTTTAAAAGGTTTATGTAAACCTGCCTCACTTTCTCAAAATTTCGAATACATCCCCTCTTCAGGACTATGAGTCCTATTTTTTCGTACCGCTTTATAGGTTAGTACACCATAAATTCCCGCAGAAAACAATAACCCATACCCCGCCATAAACCAAAGCAGCCAATCTAACCGGCCAATCAATAAAAATAAGAAAAAAATATTATTCACAAAAATTTCATTCACATGAAAAGAACTCCGTAAAGGATGTTTTTCCTTTTCTTCCTCAACAACAGCATCAGCATCTTTTCCAAAATAACGTTTGAAATAGATGTACATTAATTTAGAAATATTATACCCACCAAAACCGAGAAAAACAAAGAACCAATATATGGGTTTATCTTGTACATAATGAAAATGTGCTCCAACCATCAGAAAAAACAGAAAAATACCCAAATAATCCGTCGTACTATCCAACCACGTTCCCAACGCTGAACTTGTTCCTTTCAAACGAGCCAGGGAACCATCTGCTTTATCCAAAATCATGCTCAAAAACAGCAACCCCGCAGCAATAAGATGAAACGGAAAAACACCCCACACAACAAATGGCAACGCTAACAAACCTAAAAAAAAACTCGCCAGAGTGACATGATTCGGCGTTACCGGAGTATTCTGCAAAAGCAAAGCCACTTTCCCGCCCATCGCTCGATAGAAGCGCCGTAAATATGAACCGTGAAGGTCAGAAGGTTTGTGATATGGCTTTGCTAACGCTTCTTGCATACTGCCACCCACTCCCAAGGCGTTCCCGGAATTTTTTCCAAAACCCGTACACTCCACCAGCCAAACCGCCAAAAGTAGAAAAAATGGGAGACTTTGGAAATAACTCCCTGAAGAAATACGTGCTTAACCACGGGAATGACAGAAACAACTTCAAATCCCGCATCTGCCAGCTCCTTCCGAAATTGTTTTGGAATATACAGCTCATCATAGACAGCATATTTATGCTTTCCCACGATTTTCAACCACCGTGTTGTCCGTTTATCTAAAAAATCAAGAATAAAATAACCTTTCGGTTTCAAAACACGTCGAACTTGTGCATACAATTGCTGACGTTTCTCAATATTAAAATGACGTATAAAGCGAAAACTGGTCACCACCTCAAACTGTTCTTTGCGAAACGGCAAACGAAAAGCATCGATTTCTTGCAAAGTCCATTGTTTACCCAGCACTTTGCGTGCCTCCCGCAACATCGCAGGACTTGCATCAGCAGCAACACCGTGTTCAACTCCTTGAAGATCTTTACTTACTCTTCCCGGACCACATGCAAGATCCAATACGATTGGATAATCGATTCCACCCAGAACACGATTAATAATTCCGACCTGAATACGATGTTTCAATGTCCCCATCGGTTCACGAAAACGCTTTGCAACGTAAGCAGATACAACATCATCACGTTGATAATGACGTTGGATCGCATCAGTGGTAATTATCTTGCTCATGCTCAGAACCTTATGGTCTTCCAATTCCTTTGTATGTAATCCCTAAAGCATCAATCTCTTTCCGATTGAGGCAATTCCGACCATCTAGAATAATTTTTAATTGGCCGTAACTGAACTTATGATGATCAATCGTTCGGATTTGCTCATGTGCTGTGCAAATCACCAGCGCATCAGATCGCGCAATCAATTCCTCGACATTGGCAACAGTAGAATGCTCTGGCAACAAAGGATCGAAAATCAATACATTTGCTTCCTTCAACGTGCGCAAACGCTTAATCACTTCCAGAGAAGGACTTTCCCTCATATCTCGCACATCAGGTTTGTATGCTAATCCATAAACCCCAACTGTCTTTCCTTTAATCGGATAACCTAGCACATTGAATGTATTTTGCAATAAATTGACCGTATAAATCGGCATGTTAGAATTAATTCTTCGTGCCAAACGCAGCAAGTCATGATCAAAACCAGCAACACGTCCTTTCTCAATCATATAGTAAGGATCAACGGCAATGCAATGGCCGCCAACGCCAACTCCAGGGAAATGAGGAAGAAATGAGAACGGTTTCGTTGAGGCAGCTTCAATAACTTCTTTAATATCAATATTCATTCGGTAAAATGATTGAGCCATTTCGTTAACCAATGCGGTATTCACATCACGAAAAATATTTTCTAAAATCTTCGTTGCTTCCGCAATCCTGATGTTACTCAGCGGCTTAACTCCTGCTTCTACAACTGATTGATAAAATTCTGTCGCCATTGCCGTCGATTCATCATTTATACCGCCGACAACACGAGGTATATTGTTGGTGTTCCATTTCTTGTCCGCAGGATTGATCCGTTCTGGACAATGTGCCAAAAGATATTTTTTACCAGTCTTGTCAAGCAATGGTTGAATCGTTTCCTCGCACATTCCAGGGTAGATCGTTGACTCAATGACAATCAGCTGTCCATCATGAAGCACTTCACCAATCGCTTTCACTGCTCCTACCAGCGGAGTTAAATCGGGATCGTTACGCTCATCAACGGGAGTAGGAACACACACAATGTAAATATCAGAACTCGTGAGTGTTGTACTAACCTCAAGATTAATCGTATCTTTCAGCGGCCCAACATAAGAATCTTCGACTCGTGCTTCCTTTGCTCGGACAGCATTGATCTTGCGTTCATCGATATCATACCCACGAATAGTAAAACCACGGTGAGCAATCAACATTGCTAAAGGCAATCCCACATATCCTAAACCAATAACAGTTATTTTTTTATCTTTGAGATTCATCAGTTTCTTTCCTCGGTCTTTCTTTTTTAAGCATTTCCCTTATGGATTAATGTTGACACGCAACACATCATCAATCGTACCAACATCCAAACGTTTAGTCGCCTGAACAGCTTTCATTGGAACAGACTGACGCAGCAAATCGACAATCAAATCACCATGACGATCTTTTGGTCCGTCATAGCTCCTCACAGACGCTAAACAAGCAAGACTATACAAGTGAACAGATGCATTGACTAAATTTGACTTTGGCCGTGCTGGTTTCTCCTCAAAACCAACAATTAAATCATCATCACTTACTTGAACAATCCCATGAGAAGATAATCGTTCTGGTTCTCCCGGATAAACAACAATCCGACTTATCCCATCTTCTTGATAGCCGCGAGCAAGAACTCCAAAATCATACGGTTGACCATGATCATCCCACACTAAAGTATCGCTCGCGACAACCAACACAGGATCATTATACCCTATTTTGTCTAATGCCAAGCGTAAATCACCAATCGTACCACAACGTGTATCATTTGAAACCACTCCGTTATTAAAAACATGATCTGCCGGCACGCCACATTGAGTAGCCCAAGCACAAAAAGCAGCATGATACACCGCGTTGGTTTGAAGATACACTTCTCGCCGATCAATCCCCGCAGATTTTACTTGATCTAAAACATAGTCTAATATTGGTCTTCCTTGAATCACGACTAAGCCTTTAGGACGACCAGCAACCCATTCTCGTAATTTATCTTTATGTAACCCTTCATATTGAGCATAAGTTTGTTCCAACCTTGTCCCAAATCCACCTGCCAGAATAAGTGCTTTCATCTCGCTCTAATCTTCCGAAGCCATTTAAAATTGTTGTGAAAGTGAACTCACGAAATGACGGGATGAAATTTAAATACAAAACACCTCATTTGTCAGATCATGGACAACATCCATTGCGCCCATCCGGACCAAGTAGAGCAAAAAATCAAACAACTCCAACGTGATGGCACAACCAAGATCCACCTCGTCGCTGACTTCGACAAAACACTAACGAAAGCAATCGTCCATGGACAAAAAGCTCATACCAGTATCGCCCTCATTAGAGAAGGAAAATATCTCACCCCAGATTATCCTGCCCGAGCTCATGCCCTCTTTGATCATTACCACCCCTATGAAATCTCAAAAACAATAAGCAAAGAAGAAAAGAACAAGAAAATGACTGAATGGTGGTCAAAACACTTGCAATTGATGATTGAGTGTGACATGAATAAAGAAGTCATTAATGATATTATTAAAAAACAATCTATGCAGCTTCGCCCCGGCACTAAAGAACTGCTGACCATCGCCCATCAGAAGAAAATTCCAGTATTAATCTTCTCTGCGGGGTTGGGAGACATCATTCAAGAGGAACTTCTGATCTCAAAACTACTATTTCCCAACATTCATATCATCTCTAACTTCTACGAATTTGATTCCAAAGGCAAAGTAACGGGTTACAAATCAAATATTGTTCACACCTGCAATAAAAGTGAAGTACAACTAAAACAAACACCTTATTTCAAAGAGATACGAGATCGACCGAATGTCATTGTTCTTGGAGATAATCTTGAAGACGCCGAAATGACCCAAGGTATTGAACATAAAATAACTCTTAAAATTGGATTCTTTCATGAACAGGAAGACGAACTTCTTGACATCTTTAGCCACACGTTTGATATTGTCATTCTCAATGACGCTTCGTTAGAAAATGTTACTGAAATNNTACTGAAATTATTAAAGAGATCAATTAAATTCACCACAACAAATAATCCAAATCAACAAACACACAAAGATGTCTTCCCGAATTTATTGTGGGGTCAGACGTACAATAACGAGTAGGTAAGCGTTGGAATTGCCTAAAGTGATCACGAACGTGATCTTCAACAGCCCTAGCCGCAACTGCTTCCAATTCAACTAGGCTGGCCGCCTCAGGATAACAACCAGGTAAATCTGAGAACGACGCCGAATAACGATCTCCAACAACAGTTACTTCGCCAAAATATCCTATTTCCATAATATCCAACAAACACCTAGAACCACAAGACACTGGACAAACTCAAGTAGGGTATATAAATAACTTTTGTCTAAAACAACAATATGATTTCTTTAGAACTAACCAGAATTATCGCTAGAATCAATGGAGATGGACATTTATCAAATCGCCAAGTTATGTATTTCAACACTTGCCCTAGACTAATAAAAGAATTCAAATCAGATATCAAAATGATCTTTGGAAATGTTAGTATGTCAGAGGGAATCATGAGCAGTAAAACTCCTTATGTGTCGGTATCAAGCAAAGAAATCGTAAGAAAACTTTGCGAGTATCTGCCTAGTTATAATAGTTCCAAGATATTCGTCCCTTCAGAAATATTACTAGCTGATACAAAAATTGTAAGAGAATATATTCGAACATTTTATGACGATGAAGGCTGTGCCTCAGTACGCTTAAATCAAAAAACAAAAGAATGGAAGAGAAGTTGCACCTTGACTTCCAATTCGTTAATAATATTATCACAGATCAAAGAATTACTGGAATCGTTTGGAATTAAATCAAATGAAATTATCAGAACAAAGCCGACAAGTGAGTACGATAAAACGTACGTCTTGAGCGTTACTGGAGAAGTAAATCTTAGAAACTTTGCAACAATAATTGGATTTAAACACACCCACGTAAATTGGCAATGCTAAGTCTAATTCTAGAAAGTTATAGTGCAACATCGAAAAACGAGAAGTCATTTGAAAAATTAAAAGAAAAAATAAAGGGCTTGAATGCTCCCATTCAAAATAAAAAGGTGGACAGCTTACCGGATTTCCCACGTATTGCAGTACACACCGATACGGAGACGCGTTTAACTCTCACGTGAACCAAGCCCAAGTTCAATCCGTGTTCGAAATGGGAACGGGTGAACCACGCCCCTCTGGCCGTCCGAAAGTGTTGACTAACACGTTATTTATAAAGATTGCGCTCAAAATTAACAAAGTTCTAAACATAGATAATAGATCTCCATAATCATTTTAAAACGTAAAGAATGTAAATAAACCATGACAAAAGATCACCGGAGATCACCAGATGAGCATTTCCAGAGGATGAGAAAGGAGATTTCTGATTTAGTAGTAGGAGAATTAGTTTGTATTGTGACTGATGTAGAAGACGCACCACCAGAAAGGTTTAAAAATTGTCAGATCGGTCTTTTTGGTGGATACGATGAAACCAACGCAACCCTCTATCTTGCACCACCAATGTGGAGAGAAGTTAACCCAGCGGGTGTTTCAACTGATCTCAGAGAAAAAGAAGCTTTTGCCTTAAAAGTAATCAGAGAAGTTCGTCAATATAGAGTCGATTCTACAACTTTAATTGATGGCTACTTTGATGATAGAAGAGACCATCTTCCAAAAGCAGATTGAGATATTCAGTTTCATAATCATTTAAAAACCATTCCAATTCTCCACCATTTGTGATAGACACAGCCATTATTCTTGCCGGCGGTTTAGGAACACGTTTACGACCATTGACAGATGAAACTCCAAAGCCGCTTCTCCCCGTAAAAGGGAAACCCATTCTTCAACATATTATTGACAACTTAAAAAAACACAAAGTCGATAACATCATCATCTCTCTAGGCTACAAAGCAGACCAAATCCAAGATTATTTCAAAGAAGGAAAACATCTCGGAGTCAACATCACCTATTCAATTGAAACAGAACCGCTCGGAACAGGCGGCGCCATTAAAGAAGCGGCCAAACATCTGCAAAAACCATTCTTTGCCCTCAATGGAGATAACCTCGCGGATTTTGATTATACTGCATTGGCAAAAGCACATCTCAATAACAAAACCAAAATTACATTAACTCTTTTTCCCGTTGAAGATGTTACCCAGTATGGTATCGCTCAAATCGTCAACAACAAAATCATAAAATTCATTGAAAAGCCAAAACGAGAAGAAGCCCCCTCAAATTTGAACAACGCCGGAGGATATCTCATTGAACCAGATGCGTTAAATATTCTTCCGGTAGGAAAATCTTCCNNGCGACTGTTTTGAGAAACTTGCTCCACAAAACCAAATCGGGGCATATATCCACCACAGTCAATGGTTTCCCACCGATACCATGGAAAAATTCACGCTTGCCTGTAAACAATTCTTACCAGAGATTAATTGGAAAGAAAAAAAAGTCATCATTGCTGATGTCGACGAAACGATTTGTGAGAGCTGCCAGGAGATCAGCGAACCCATGGCAAACGCCGTCAATGCGCTTGTGAATAAAGGCTATACTTTTGCCGTTATCAGCGGAACGGACACAAAAGAACTGCTGCGGATGATTTCCAGCAAAGTAACTGCAGAACACCACCTTCTCGGTAACTCCGGTACAACATACAACATCAAAAAAGCAGAAAGAAACCAACAGATTTACAACCATTCATTCTCAAACACGGAAAAAAATGAAATTACAACTGCATTTCATAATCTCATCACTCGATTTAACATTAAATCTGTAACCACAACAGAAGATCAATTGCTGGATCGCGACTCACAAATTACGCTCTCGGCTATCGGACGAAATGCTCCAAAAGAACTAAAAGCCGCTTTTGACCCCGATGGAAAAATACGTCAAGAATGGGTCGCTCACCTCAAAACAATCCTTGACGAAAACAAGTATGAAATTCGTATCGGTGGAACAACTTCCATCGATATCACCCACAAAGGGTTGGACAAAGAATGGGGTATCCGCACTTTTGCCCAGCATCATAACATCCCACTTTCATCCATCCTCTTTTTGGGAGACAAAATTTACCCTAATGGTAATGATTTTCCGGCATCAAAGATCGTTGATTGTATCGCCGTGACATCACCTGAACACACATTAAAAGAATTGCAAAAAATAATCTCATTAAAACAATGATTAACCAAAACTACTATCAAAATCACATTAAAAAATTCCCCGAACAGTTTGCGGAGGGGATTAAAAGAGCATCAAATATAGACTTTCCAAAGAATTTAATGGGTATTAGTATTTGTGGAGTCGGTGGAAGTGCTTTGTACGGCGAACTTCTTAATAATATCTTCCAAAGTGACTACAGAATATCGCTCAACATTGAAATTATCCGGTCATATACCCTTCCTACACCACCGAGAAAAGACGTTCTTTATATTGTTTCATCATACTCTGGAAATACGGAAGAAACTATCTCCTGCCTCAATGAAATAATGAAATTAAACCTCCCTCTCTGTATTTTTACATCAGGAGGAAAATTGCTACAGATTGCTAAAGAAAAGAACCTGCCGCTCTATGAAATTCCAGCGGGCATCCAACCGCGCCTTTCGACAGGATATTTCGTAGCCGGAGTTATCTCAATTGCTGAGAAACTGTCACTAATCCCCACATATCAACAAGAGCTCTTTAGGATTGCCGAACAGTTAGAGAAAAACCTAAAAGAAGATGAAGCCAAAATATTAGCATCACAGCTTAAGAATAAAATACCAATAATATACACTTCAAATAATATTTCTTCCATCGCCAGGATTGCAAAAATTAAATTCAACGAGAATTGTAAGATTCAATCGTTTCACAACGAGTTCCCTGAACTAAATCATAATGAAATGGTCGGTTTTACTAATGTATTGATGAATCCTTTTTTGATTCTCCTCCAATCAAAGTTTACTCATCACAGAAATAAACAAAGAATGAATATCTTTGAAGAGTTAATGACTGAAAAAAATATTCCAGCCCAAGTATTTCTTTTGCAAGGAGATTCAATTTTAGCCGAGCTTCTCAACACCTACTACTTCATTGAGCATGTAAGTTACTACCTTGCTCAGGAATACGGTGTTGATCCGGAACCTGTCGAAATGGTTGAAGAATTCAAGAAAAGAATTGAGAAATTATAGACACGGAAAGACATTCAACATTCATCATCCCAATAGGGGTCATAACTTGCTTTTACGTCAAGAAGTATGCCTGCTCTAGTATTAGAAAAACTTTCAAATCTTGCTTGATGTGGCCATCGAAGAAGTTCTCTCACGATGTCGTCAACTGGTTTGACACTGGCATATTCATCTCGAGCAACCAAACCCTGTCCGACTAACTGAGAATGTAAAAATTCCCAGAACCCAGTTGCATCTGGTAGTGTTACCGTATTTCTACCAAATGTTGCGCGATTGTATAGTCTAATAACTTTCTTTGGGATATAGATAATAACATGTGGAACGGTCACTTCACTGACTGCGGGATCACAAGCATAGCTTTCTCCAGCAAAATCAAATGCTAAATGTCTTGGTCCCTCTCGAGGATGAATATTTCTACCTACTTCTTCTACAAGACTAAGCATAGTAAAAATTCAGCTTTAATATTTATAATTCTATCGGAACTCAAGATAAGTTTAACACGCTGAAATCTCCAAGTGATCTAATTTCCCCATCACCACAACTTTAAATAATACCCCCACTATTTCCATTACCATGAACGAAGAAATTCTCCAACAATGTTTTAAAGCAGGAAAAGTCGCTTCTCAAGTTCGGAGAGAAACTGCTGCCAAACTTGCCAAACCCGGAACATCATATCTTCAAGCTATGGACTTTGCAGAACAACGAATTATACAATTAGGTGGTCAAATTGCATGGGCCCAAATGGCCGTGAATGAAGTGGCTGCTCATTTTTGTCCTGACGAAAATGAAACTGGGGTTTCCAAAGAAGGAGAAATAATCAAAGTTGACATCGGTGTCCATAATCAAGGGTACATTGCTGACAACGCTATGACTGTTATTGTTGGTTCTTCAAAAGAGTATAAATACCTAGTTAAAGCCGCACAAAACGCTCTCAAAGCCGCAATTAAACTTGTCCGGCCAGGAACACAACTGTGGGAATTGGGCGAAGCACAATCCTCGGAAGCGGAAGCACTCGGCTATCGAACAGTAAAAAATCTATCAGGCCACACTCTTGAACATTATAAAGTTCACGGAGGCATATCCATTCCTTCGTACAATAACAAAACTAAGACAGAACTCAAAGAAGATTGGCAGATTGCTATCGAGCCATTCGTAACTGATGGGCAGGGCTTAATCAAAGAAGGAGTGAGTCCAACTATTTTTATGGTCGAACAGTTGCGCTCCGCACGAACACCGTACGCTCGTAAAATTCTTGACGAAGTCAAAACACAGAACGGCCTTCCATTCACAACACGCTGGCTGACTCGCAAATTAGGCAAAGGGCCGGCATTGCTTGGACTCAAAGAACTCCAGCAACACGGAATCGTTCGAGCATACCCACCTCTCCCGGAAGTATCAAAAGGCATGGTCGCTCAATTTGAACATTCGATGATTGTCAAAGACAAAACAACCCCGTACACTCGCCACGAAGATGATGAATGGTAAGGAAGTAAAAGTACTTCTTATTGGAACAGGAGCAGTTGGTTCCGTTATTGCGACAAAGCTAATACAACAAAAAAATATTTCTTACATCATCTGTGCTGACAAAAAGATGATTCGAAATGTACCAAAAACAACAAAAGTACAGTATTTGCAGCTGGATGCATCCCAGATAAAAGAAGTAGCTGCGGCAGCCAAAAAAACGAATATAATTATCAATGCAAGTTTGCCAAATTATAATATTCCGATAATGAAAGCTGCTCTAACCGCAGGAGTGCACTATCAAGATTTATGTTCTCATCTTCTCAATCTTAAAACTCCAGAGCAATTACAATTTCATATGAAATAAGGGGTTGCGACCC
>DUGB01000128.1 GCA_013331555.1 Candidatus Woesearchaeota archaeon | reverse complement strand
TTTTCCTTGTTGTTAGTTTGGCTTCTGGAAAGTTTTGTTTTAATTTACTTAAAATTTTAAGAGGCTCTATTGATGATGGTATTTTCTGAGAAGATGTTCTTGGATAGGAAATGAGGCCGGAGAGATAGAGCTTTTGAGCTATTGACAAGGCTTGTGAGGGGGTTATTTTGTACAATCTATATGCTTCTCTTTGTAACGTTGTTAAATCAAAAGGTGTTGGCGGTGATTGCTCGCGTTGTGTTCGCTTCACAGAGGAAACAAGTGCTTTTTTTTCTTTGGCAACAATACCAAGAACCCGATCAACTTCTTTCTTATCAAAAATCTTGTCTAAAACATGCCACGCTTCGACATCCTCTTTCTGATATTTTCCCCACAAACCAATTTCCCAAAACGGTTCCGGTTTGAACGCTGCAATTTCTCGCTCACGGTCAACAAGCATCTTTAATGCTGGACCTTGAACCCGACCGGCGCTCATAATCTTAAACGATCCTGCTGCTTTCACCGAAGCAGTCAACGCCCGTGAAAGATTAATCCCATAGAACCAATCTAACTTATGACGAGCCTCTCCTGCTAATGCCTGACCCCAATCCAAGTGCTTCATCTTATGATCATACGCTTCCACTAAATCTGGTTTTGTTAACGTTGAAAACTTCATCCGATTCGCATCTTTCTGTTTGCATACATAACGAACAACATTCAACCCAATAACTTCTCCTTCCACATCATAATCGCATGCAATCGTAAATTCATCTGCTTTTTTCGCTAAATCATGAATTGTATCAATGTAATCTTTAACATACTTTAAACCATCAGAATTTTTGTATGACTCTTCCCAATGCACATCAAAAACAGGATATGTCCACCCCATTTTTTTATCTTCAACTAAACCAAACAAATGACCAACCGCCGACGTAACAATAATCTTCTTTTTCTCATGAGTTAATTCGTAGTATGAACTCTGTTTACTTTTTCTCTGCGTGAGCTTTCCATCAGCCAGTGCTTCCGCTACTTTTTTCGCAGAACTGGGCTTTTCAGTAATAATAAGTTCGACCATTGGTTTTATAGACGATTGTTAAGCCGTTTAAAAATGTTTGGATGGGGTATATGGAAAAAAACAAGATTAAAGTATTGAAAAAATTTATATTGGCAGATAATTTAAATACCTATATTTTTTAAATAAGCTAATAATTATAATGCAAACATGACCAGACTTCATCTCAACAAACAATATCTTAACACTGATTGGACTGTTGAAACTGTAAAAGAGGAAATTAATCGTGGTCTGAATCTACTCCATAAAATTGATAAAAAGATAATAACCTTCTTTGGATCACATCGAGTTCAAAAATCAGCTAAGCACTACCAAGATTGTGAAAAAGTTGCTTTTGAGCTTGGAAAAAGAGGCTACGCAATCTTAAGTGGTGGCGGGCCAGGCATCATGCACGCTGCAAACTCTGGCGCAACGAGAGCAAAAGCTCCTTCTGTTGGCTTAACAGCTGAACTTCTAACAGGAGAAGTTGTAAACGATAAAATTCATTCCGAAAAATCATCATTCAAATTTCTCTTTGTAAGAAGATTCATCATGTCAATAAAAAGTGAGGCCCTTATTTTCTATCCAGGAGGGTATGGAACATTAAATGAGTTATTTGAATATGCGGTTTTAATGCAAAATGGAATTGTTGACAAAGTTCCAATTATTTGTGTTAATAAAAAATATTGGGAAGGACTATTCCATTGGCTGAAAGACAATCCTCTCAAAAACGAATTCCTCATTCATCACAAAGAAGACTTGAATCTCCTGCACATCGTAGATAATTTTGATGAAATACTAAAAATCATTGAGGAGAAATGAACAATTTTGTAATTCAATGTTGACGATATAACTTAATCCAAAAAAACTAACCACTCATAAAAGCCGCAGCAACCTGAGCAAGGAATCGTCTATGATCTGTATCAAGCTCAGGATGACTCTTACGAATTATTTTCAACCTATCACCAATAAAAATTTTAAGAAACTCTCTATCATAACCAAAATCTTTCCTAAGAATTCCCGAAATGTTTCTAACTTCAACTAAAACAATATCCTGAGTATGTGCATCAGCTACCGGAAAATCTTGGTATGCTAAATACAAATCAAAAGTTCTCAAGAAACCAGCAACAGCATAACCAAAATACTCATAGGCATACCTATAAGTATCTCTATCCTCTTTCTTCTTTGAGATATCTAAAAATCTCTGCAGATAATGAATAACAGTACGGAGGTTATGTTGTACCGAAGTCCAGTCGTAATGATATTGCCCCTCACTAAAATTAAAACCGGGTTTATTTCCGCGCCTATTTTTATATTGAGAAGTCACTTGCTTATATTCACGCCTAAAAGCTCTTTGAAATCGAATAAGATTATCAGGATTCCTCAAATCAACAACCAAACCAGGAAGCTGTTGAGCTCCCAACACATCAAGAAACTCATTAACATCAGGGTCACCAGCAGCCATATAAAAGTAAACATCTCAAAATAAGTTTATATTCTTTTCGGTTTTTCAGAATCCACTCACTTCATCAACTTCTCTACTCGTTTCGGATCCCAGCCTTCACCAATCAACTTCATCTGAATTTTTTCATCGGCATAGCCTTCCAAGCGGGTATTCTTGATGTATTCTTTCACCGGCTTATATTTATGCCAATACCACAAGAGAATGACTCCCCCAACAAGTGCAATAAGCACAACTCCACCACCAACATAATACCACAAAGAAAAGGAAGATTCTTGCACAACTGGCGCAGGCTGTTGTTCAACAGGCGCAGCAACACAACGTCCTGCAACGGTATCACAACCTTGAGTACACGACTGCACAAAACGCCATTCCGTTCCCACAGAAGAACATTCCTGTAAAACCGTTCCCTGACAACGTTTCTGCCCCGCAGCACACACAACCGCAGGAGCTTCACTTTCAGTCGCCGTACACGCACGACTTTCCGCAGGAGATTCAACCCGATCAATAGACCCAATTAATCTCTGCGCAAGTAAATCATCACAGCGGTCTGCATGATAACAATCTCGAGATTGCTGACCAACGGTACAATCAGACCATAAAGAACACTCCCAATTATAACGGCAAATGCCCGTAGCATTCACAGAAGTATTTGTATTATTCCGATTCCGGGAAGGACGACGATCGTCATCATCATTATCAGCAGAAGGAGGAGGAGTTGTAGTCTCATTAACAGTAAAATTTCCAGGTTGACGAAAATCAAACTCAAGATATGTCAACGAACTGACTGCATAGGGAACCAAACCTAAAATCGTTTTGTTTCCTGTTGGCGGAACAAGAATAAACGATATCTGTTCCCCCGCTCGACCATACACTTTCAATGCTCGATCATAACCAAAACGATCTTCTGCATCAAGTAAAACTAACGTTGCAAAGCTTGGAGTGGTGATATTGAGTTGATAGCCACTTACTGTAACATTATGAACGAGACCATACACTTGTTGAAATCCAACTAATGAAGGTGGATTATCCGCAGAAACCAGAATAGTAAGAAAAGAAAATACAACAAAAACATACACAAAAAAATGCATTCTCATTGTAATTCACGCAACGTATAATCTACTTTTGTTGGTTGAGACAAATAAACCCAATAAGGTTTCCCAGGAATCAGCAAAGGAGATACAGGCAGCTCAATACAGGAGTAGCTTTGAGTACATTGCACCACACGCGCAACAATAAGGAAATTATTATTCAATCCAGCCATTGGTTGAGGTACAACTCCTGGCAAAGAAATCAAGTTCCAGCCCTGAGAAAAAGTCAAAGTTTTTTGATCTGCAATGGCTGGTGCAAGAGCAGGCTCAAACACACTTCTTGAACAAGTACTTTGAATATTAACCTCTTTGGCTTCACCCAACTCCACAAAGTAGCCCACACCGGGAAGCAAATTAAAAAAGTCTGAAGGTGCACTTCGAGTCCACACCATTGCTTCCTGACGTTCACCATTCCAAGTATACACGCGATACACTGCTGGATCTGAGAAAAATCGTTCCACCGCGGGATTTTCTAACTCACATGGCAAGGCAAATGGCTGCAAATCAAGAGTTGATTTTAAAGTTACATTAAGTTGCTCCTTTCCTTGATCATCAGTCTTAACCAACACCAAAGGAAACTGTGGTTCTTGAAGAGCATACACAACACTGCCAACGGCAATGGTATAATAAAAGTGCGTTGTCCTGCCACGAACCGTCGATGCAACATCAATGACATAAGCACCAGAACCTGCTGGAGGTATCCAGGAAAGCAACCCTTCAAAACGATGAGTGGCCTCTACTGAATGCATATCCGTTAAAACAACCGGTTGACCATTAATAGTAACATTAACCATTGGAACAATAACACTCATTCCAACAACCTGCGCTTTCAGTTCCTCACCTTCACGCAAGCGAATTAATGATGTTAAATCCTGATTTTCATTACGAGCACCTCGCCCAATAAGAGAAACTTGTGACGCCGAGGGAAGAAACGCCCCTGCACTTTGAAGAGTCAATCTTCCCGATTGAAACAGTACACGTAAGTCCGGAACATCATCATCATCTACATATAATATTGAAACATCTCCCCCAGAAACCGCAGAGAGCACATCCTGAAGAATAACGCCATCCTCTGTCTCAATAAGATAAGAAAATCCACCCAGATCATTAGGCGCCAAGGACAAAAAATATCGCTTTACAGCACCAGCAGGAGCAGAAGAGACAGGCAATTCCAATGTAAAACGAAGTGGAGTTAGTGTTAATACAGAGGAAACATACGTATCCTGCTGCTGAAGATTAACAATTCCAACAACAGGAGGTGCATCTGCCTGCCCAACGAGTACAGAAGAAGAAAAATATAAACCGACTAAAATAGCCAAAACAACTAACGCAACGGAAACCATAAAAACAATCTTCAAATTTTTATTGGAATGTTTTGGTACAGGAATTGATTTTTTCTTTGCCATTGCTATCCTACCTGACGAAGAGTCATTGTAACATACTCTTCAGTTACATCTTCTACAACTATTTCAACCAGACGACCATCCAGTCGAACAACTTTGCGATCATTATCCACAAAGAAGCGATTGATCAAACCTTGCCTGCCCACTGTTTCTAACACTAAGCGTATGCGAGGATACTGAACAGCGTCAATTCGCAGAATATACACCGTTCCATATAGCGTTGTGACTAATCGAATCTCATTGTTCTCCAGACCATCGTCACCGTACGTGGCATTCAAAATAATTCTTTCTTGATTGACAAACAACGCTGAATCTAACGCTACCGTTGCTCGAATACGATCCTCACCACGAATCTCTTCTTGATGAATAGAAAGAAGATAATGATTAAGAACAACAACACCATCAGCAGTGATAGGAGTAATTGGTTGAATATCAAACCGGACAGTGGATAAAGGATTATCAAGAGAGATCAGTGTAAGATCTGCTAACTGTGAACCACGAGCCTGTAATGAATACAATAACCCACTGACATTCCACAAAGGTCCATTACCCGCATTAACTTCGGCCATAAATGCTACCCAATCAGTAATCTCATTCTGCCATTTGGTAGTATCAAACCAAATAACTTTCCGAACAGTAATTCTCTTCTCATCACCAGTTAATCCATTCACTTGAAGCTGATAATGCTCATTATTAACAGTGATGTACGTCTCCAGATCAACAACAAATTCATGATTACGATCATCACACACTTTAGCTTGAGGTACAGCATCATAATTGCGTATGGAACACAGACTAAGTGTAACCCCTGGCAAAGCAACTTGATTTGTTTTAGTCAGCTCCTGCACAAACCGCCGCATGGGCTGAGCATCACCGCTAAATTGAATCATTCTCTGTCGCTCTACGAGAACAACAGCAATACTAACTTTTCCTTCCGGAAGCGTAAACGTAATTGCCTCACCATCCACGACACCAGTGTAAGATTGACTTCCCTGCAATGACCGAAGTGTTACCCGTGAAATATCAAAGAAAGATGCGCCACTAGACAGACTGCGATAGCCCAGTAAATAGTAATCACCTAAGTAACGCAGAGCAATCTCTTTACCAACAGTAAAATTCTGAATGAATTGGTCAGTAAATAGACGAGATTGTAAACCATTATTTACTCCACCATCTAAATCATACATACGATAGATATCCATTGTCTTAACCGGAACACTGCCATTCAGATGGGCATTGCGATAGTACAATAAAATCTGAGGATTAATATTCGGAATAACATATGGCTGTTGATATAACACTTCATGATTACCATCTTGGAAAGTGATACCAAACATCTGTTGATACCGAGCAACATCATCCGCACTGGCCCCAACAATTCCTAAATCGACAGGAGACGTGATTTTAACAGGAATTCTTGACGACATCGTTGTAAAGAGTTCCTCATTCAAATCCAATGATTTGTCCGTAATTTGCCGACGTGTTAAAGCAGTAACCTCAAAAGGAGGAGGAGGAACACCATACTGACGCTGCAATGTTATTTTACCATCCAGGACAACAAATTCAAGATAATCTTCTGAACCAGTAGGCTCAACTGCAACAATTTCATTAACTCGATAGGAATCTAAACGAACATCACGAAGCGTGAGCGTTGGTGCTTGTGGATGACGAAAGAGATACAACTTACCTTCAAATTCTACAGACACTCTTTTTCCTGCCACAAGAGCATTAATAAAATCATTATATGATAAACTTGTTACTCGATCAGATAGAGAATGGACATTAAAAACAGAAATTACTTTTCGATCATCTTTACGTTCATACAAAAAAGCGTAGTGAATCCCATTACGAACAATTGAAGTTAAATTGCTCTGACGCAATATGACTAACTGCTGATTATCTAAACACACTAATGCTTGCTGAGGATCAGCAGGATTGTCTTCCCGACATAAAGTAAGAGTCCCTAACGCAGGATCAGTAAGTTGGAGTGGAGTTCCCGCAGAAAAATTGAGTTCAAATTGTTGTGTAAGATTCCCCGGAACAACATACGCAGCAGGTGCTTCCCCTAAACGAAGTGAGGTAATGACAACACGCTGCCCTGGAACCACTGTAACCGTAATTTGACGTTCGCCGAGAACACGGAAAAGATATGTATTCGTACCCGCATAGAGTTCAGCAGAATATTCTGTTCCCAGCGGAACATGAGTCAAACGAAGTTTTTCTGTTGTGAACAGTTCATCCCCCTTAGGATATGATAACAAATAGTGATCATTTCCTAATTTCAATAATATTCTTTGCCCATTGAGCAGATTTTCAGTGAATGAAGCGACAGGGAAATCCACTACACTAGTGGTGAGATCCTTAGTTAAGACTGCATTCACCTCTTTAGGATCACTGCGAGCATATAAAAAAGTGAGATTATAGCCTTGCCCAGAGATAATTTTTGGACGCGCATTTTCATTCCGCATCGACTCGATGGAAGAAACAACTTCAACAACTCGCTGCCGATCATCACACAATGCAACCGAATCGGCTAAGCGTTCGGTTCCCACATCACAAAGAGTATATCGACTTCCTGTAAGAGGGATTATTGAACTTCCTACAAAAAGAGAGATGTAACAATCATCCTTCTGCAATATTGCTTCATAGACACCATTGGAAGTGAGAGTATACGGCCGTGTCAGAGAACCACATTCTTCCCATTCTCCTCGATGACAAATCCAATCTCCACCATCACTGCGGACAAACTCCGCATCAGCAGGACAGGATAAGAGTTGATTGCCGTTACCACAAACCACTTCATCAGCACCGACCAATATCTTTTCACCATAAGGAATTTCAGCACTACTATAGCAGGAATCTATCTCCGTAACACAACCGACAAGAGAAGCAGAACTGCTACTATAAGAACTGCTAACCTCTCTCGTTGATGCTAACAAAATATCACTGCCAACACATTCACCAGGAAGATCTCCTTGACAAGCATTACATTGAGAATAACAAAGATCAGATTCGCCGCACGCACTCCACTCTCCTTCACGACAAACAGCATTGCCAACAACATAACCATTATTCGATTGATCACAATTCCAACATTTTCCAAATTCTCGTTTCTCCGCAATCTGACGAACTTCATCTACAGAAAGAGCTCGATTGTAAACACTTAATTCATCAATAGAGAAAGGAACAGCATTAGACTTAACATAAAAATCCATAGTTCGACCAGGAGAAAGTTGTGCCAGCTCTAAAGAAGTAAGTAAACTGCCTCGGAATATTTTCGTTTCTGGATCTTGAGAAGCATCTACACGATATACTTGAGTACCATCCACATACAAAAACAGAATCCCAAATGAAGAGTACGTCATCGCAACATGATGGTAATCACCTGCTTCGATAGAGACACCTGTTTCTTGATTGTGAACACGATGAATATTATCTGGAAGCCGTGGATCCGAATTATCTCTCCCTTGATCACGCTTAGTTAAGTAATAATATACTTGCCAATGAGTTCTATCAACAGAATCACCAGAAACACTCCCACTCATAAACCCAAACCCATAAGGTTGATAATAACCCGTTCCTTTGTATACCTGTCCTGTCGGATAATAGGCTGGAGCAGCAGCAGGTGCGCCTTCCTCACCCGCCACCAGAGGACGTTCCTCCAACTTAAACCAGCCTTCAATTGTCACACCAGTTGTAAGATCAAGAACACCATCTCCACGAACATAGACCGTTGAACCAGGTTCAAAACGCATCCCTTCTTGTGCAATTCCATCAACAAAAGAACCGCGGCTATCACTATCAATATCAAGATCTTTGCTGCCAACCAAAGTTTTAACAAGACGTTGTCGAGCGGGATCTTCATTGACAATCTGATCAAATGACCACCACGCAACCATATCGGTAGGTGGAACTAAACACTCTGCTGTTTCCGAAGCCTTGCCCGCAACGGGTTCAGAAGGTTGAAAAACAAAAGTGAGACCTATAGCAACTGCAACTAATCCTAGTAACACCAAAAATCCAATGAAAGAGACGTTCCTCTGCACTTCTTTTTTGTTCCTCTTCATCTAAGCTGAAGAAAGTAATTTTGACTTTATAAAACTTCCGAGAAGAAGAAAAGCAAAATTACCGATCAAAACGACCTGCGAAAATATATGTATCAAAAAGATTGGATTTATCGTAAAAATCTCGTGGAAATTCATACCAAAAACGACACCGCGTTACCCCCAATGTTGTTGCAAGAGGTAACTCCATATTTTTTACCACATTATCAAGAGTATCTCCCATAAGAACTGCCACTCGTTCCCCCAGCTGTCGATGTTCTTGATCAGGAGAAGTGATTAAAACTCGACCGCCAGGATTCAAAAGATGAGGAAGAATTGCATTTAACTTCGGCCAGGATATCACTTTCCCTTGGACATTAAAACCGACCAAGAGATCAAACTTTCTCTCTGGAAGAAGAGAGACAGCATCTTCAATTCTTCCCTGCAAAATATCATTATAAATAAAAACGCCATTGGAACACCATGTTCGATTGCAAGCCTGTAACTGTTCAACAAAAGGTGGATGCTCCTCAATCGCAGTAATACCAGAAACTCCAAACTGCTGCAAAACAATACCGCCAAACCCACTCCCGCTCGGACCAATTTCCAAAACTGACCGAGGAAACGTAAGCAACCCCTGGTCAAAGAGAGAATACAATAAATAAGACAACTGGATCTTTCGCTTACCCCGGTGTTGGATATACTCTGGTTGAAAGAAAAACGAAGCCATAATGTTCAGAAATCACGCAAATCGTTCAACATTTTCTCTTCCTGCTCCTGGTACGTATCATAATGATCTTGGCATACTTTTCTCCCATGCCAATTTTTAATTCCTGGGGACCGACAACGTGGTTCTTGACATTCTTCCATAGTACTTAGTTCAGGTTTTAGTAATTTTTAAAGCTTATGGAGAAAAAATGGACTTTCGAAACCCATTTAAATTCCAAAAAGATATGAGAACAAATGAGAATCATTATTCTTGGCCCGCCGGGCAGCGGTAAAGGAACAATTGCCGAGAAGCTTGCCAAAGAACTCAAATTATTTCACTTCTCACCAGGAGAACTATTGCGGGAAGAAGTGCAAAAACAAACTACCCTTGGAAAAGAAATTAAGCAATACCTTGACAAAGGCGAACTTGTTCCGAATGCATTTGTAACTCAACTTGTGAAATTAGAACTGAAAAATAAGAAAAATTTTATCCTTGATGGCTTTCCCCGATCATTGGAACAAGCCAAAGATATCGATGACCTGAAAATTACCATAGTTTTTGCCATGGATGTTTCTGAAACAATTGTTCTTAAACGCCTGGCTCAACGTCGCATTTGTGCAACGGGAGAACATACATACCATCGGACTATCCTCCCACCAAAAAAGAAAGGTATTTGTGATTACGATGGAACAAAATTAATTCAACGCAAAGATGATAAACCATCAACGATCAAAGAACGATTTAAAGTATATCGTAAAGAAACAATCCCGGTCATTCAATATTTCAAACGGAAGAAATTGTTGGACATCATTGATGGAACACAAGACCCGGAAACAGTGTACACCACAGTGAAAAGAATACTACACACATGACTAAACTCATCTGTTTTGATTTGGATGGAGTAATTGTTGAACCACATAACTTCTGGCTTGAATTACACAAAGCTCTCGGCACACTAGAAGAGGGAACAGTATTAACCAAAAAATATCTTTACACAGATTATCAAAAACTAGTTGAAGAAGTTGTTCATAAACTCTGGAAAGGAAAAAACGCTGCCCCTTATTATGCTCTCATCAAAAAAATCGCTTATCTTCCTGGGGTAGCTGAAATTTTCAAAGAAATCAAGAAACAAGATTGGATGACTGCCATCATCAGCAGCGGAAGTCTTGATCTGGCCAGGAGAGTTCAACACGATTTAGGAATCGATCACATTTATGCAAATGAGCTAATCATTAAAAATAATATTATCACTGGTGAATTCGTCTGGCCGATAGGATCAGGAAACCATCATAAAGTAAAAATAATTAAACATCTGTGTCAAGATTTTGGCATCAAACCAAAGGAAGTGATCTATGTTGGTGATTCGGAAAGCGACATTGAAGCATTTGAATTTGTCGGAACAAGTATCGCGTTCAACGCTACATCGGAAAAATTAAAGAAGAAAGCAACTCATATTGTCGAAGGTAACAACTTGCGTCAGATTTTACCATACATCAGAAGATAACATCTACTCAAAGGAGATAACACAAGATTAATAAGAAAGTACGAATTGTGTGAAAATATGGCTAGGATAAAAAAATAAAGACTTACTTAAAATTGTAGCTGTGTGCCAAGAAGCTCAAGATCAGTTCAATGAGCTTCAAAAAGGAATGAAATTGGCAGAAAGTAGAAAAGATCATGGATTAGCAGCAAATGT
The DNA here is from genome assembly GCA_013331555.1 of Candidatus Woesearchaeota archaeon. Taxonomy (GTDB): domain Archaea; phylum Nanobdellota; class Nanobdellia; order Woesearchaeales; family GW2011-AR9; genus UBA10204; species UBA10204 sp10204u. Next base: position 13,889 of record DUGB01000128.1, on the reverse strand, counting down.
TATTGATACCGCTCAGGTAAAATGGGGACAAGTAGCAGAAGGTATCGCTGCAATATGCAAAGATGCTCAGAAAAGAGATTCATATAGATAAGACAAAAATTCTACAATCACTCTTTCTTCCATTCCACAATCTCACCATACTTCATTTCCACTAAATCCGGCTTCTTCAATAATTTAATCTGGGATCGCGTCAGCAGCGGAAGATGCGGAACTTCAACCAAATGTTCCGGGATATACCACACATTCTCTTTTGCCGTCATCCAGCCGCGCTCATCAAAACGTGATAAATCAACCGGTTCTGTATAACATCGCAGTGTCTTGCGGCCTTTCTCATCAAAATATTCATGAAAATAAGACATCACCAACTCTCGAACAGAATTATAAATGGGATCACGATAACGCAGAACAGCATGATTCGTCTTGGAAATCGCTCCCCAATGTCCTTTATGCTGAAATACCGCAATCACATGGTCAAAATCATCTTTAGACGATTCCAGATCAACAATCAACGGAGGAAATCCTTGCAAACGTAATGCGACTGCCGCCAGCAACGCCCCTTCAATACAATGCGCTCTTTTCTCCCGCAACACCATTTGCGGAGAAAGACATGTGTCGCCTTCCGGTTCAAAATTAATTGGAATAGTATTCAAGAACGTTTGAATTTTACGCGGCGTATTCAGTGAACGAAGCAACACCACTTCTTCTTTGCTAAAACCAAACATTATTTCTAAAAAGTAACACTGCTATAAATGTGTTATGTCGAATTTGTTCATCACCTAAAGACGCTGTCGCTAACGTTAAAAACTACGGACTACGGAGTTGGGGGCAACAACGCAAAGAACTATTCCCGCTTCTGAAAAACTGCAAAACTATCACTTTCATCTCTTCCAAGAATTTTTAGACCAGCTTCCTCCATTAATTTTGTTGTTTCTTTTTCATTAAATCTGGCATATCTGCAATTTTGAAATGCCACTAATTTTCCATCTTTTATTACACGATAACATTTCACGTATTCATTCCATCTCCACGTAACGCTTTGAAAATATTCTGCTCCATCAGCAAGCTTTAGAGTCAAATCTTTTTGTTCAGGACCAAGATTAATAATCAATAAGCCTGCTGGATCAAGATGTTGTGCAACCCTACTTAATCCCTGAAGATTTCTTTCATATCCTCTGATGTGGCTATCTAGACAATTTCTTTCTCTAATGGCAACCCACACCCCACCTTGTGATACAGCGGCTTGATATCTTTCAGGCAAATCTAGATTCAAAACATCTTGCGGGTATAATTTTACTCTATTCCCAAGCCTTGCTGCCGCTTTTTCCAACATAGATTCGCTAAAATCAAAGCCAGAAAGCTCTATTCCATTCTCCACCAATTGTTCGGCTAGTAATCCTGTTCCAATCCCTAACTCCAGCACTCTCTTTCTTGAACCGAGTATTTTGACAATTGCATCAGCAGCTGCTTTGTGGTCATTGGGGTTATAACCTGCCGCCATTATAGCATCGTACCAATGGCTTATTCCTGGATTATAGATATTCTCAGACATTTTTTACCTCTGCGAACACATTGGTAACTACTCATGGGTTACTAGATATAAATATTTACTCCCAAAAATCCAAAAGGTTATATAGTAACTATTGGTTTCTATGTAGTAACTTTATGTTACTATGACTGCTTTAAGCCAAAAAGAACGAGAAACTGTACTTATCCTGTTCAAAGAGTACACTAACTATTATAATGCGAATTCAATAAGTAAAGTTCTGAATATCAGCCACGTCGGTGCTCAAAAGATACTCAAAAGACTCCATCGCGAAAATGTAGTAATAAGTAAAACCATTGGTAAATCCATAACTTACAAATTAAATTTTAGTAATGATTATGTTGCCAATTTAGTCACTTTCCTCCTCGCAGATGAAGCCAATAAATTCAAACGCTGGAAAGAAGAATTTAAAGAACTCTTTAAGAAAGATAGAATCGTCATGCTGTTTGGCTCTACTATTAAAGATTATGCTCATGCCAACGACATTGATCTAATGATAGTACTCGAAAACAAAGAAGTCAAAGAAATAAATACTGTTCTAAAGAAAAAAGAAGAAATACTCCCTAAAGAACTCCATTCCATCAAATTAACTCCCTCGGACTTATTAGAAAATCTTAAAAAAAGAGATAAAGCCTTCGTTGATATTATTAAAAATGCAATTATCCTCTGTGGGCAAGATAAATATGTGGAGATATTAAGATATGTCACAAGCCTCTAAGCACGTTGAATGGTGTTTAAACAAAGCCAAGAAAGAGATTGAAGAATGTAAAAAACTCGGCAAAAGACAAAAACATAGAGGATTATTGAAAAGTAATCCCAATCTCGAGGAAGCTAAGAAACATCTGGCCAAAGCAGAGCATGATTTTGAGGGCATAACAAAATTTAAAGAAATTGGATTCTCTGACTGGTCAATGTCTGCTGGATTTTATTGTATTTACCATTGTTTCTTGGCTGTCGCAGCAAAATTTGGTTATGAATCATCAAATCAAACCTGCACCATTTCATTAATGAGATTTCTAAAAGAGACCAACAAAATACAGCTTGATGAAAAATTCATATAATTATTAGAATATGAAGAAACGGAAGAAATTAAAGAAAATAGAGTATTGATCTCAGAGAAGATTACACCTACGGAGTACAAATATCAGTGAAAGATGAAACAAAAATTAACAATCTGAAGAAAATCTGCCAAGAACTGATTGAGATTACTAAAGAAATAATTTACAAATGATAAAAATGCGTTAAACCGCTTCACCCCATTAAACATAACGCCATTACCCTCACCTATCCCAAAAAAGTCATAAGATACATCAGCACCATCCCCAAAAGCAACGCAAAAAAGTGCCAGAATGAATCCTTCAACCCGCATTCTTTGTGCAGCTCCGGAATCAAATTGGAACCGGCAATATAGACAAATCCTCCTGCTGCGAAGGGCAAAATGAACTGCAAAAACACTTCAGAACGTGTTCCTAAAGCCAAACCAACTATAGCCCCCACAATCGCAACCGCACCAGACAGGAAATTAAGAAACAATGCTTTCCGGCGAGATAGCCCAGCATACAACAAAACACCAAAATCAGCAATCTCCTGAGGAACTTCGTGAAGAACAACGGCAATCGTTGTCGCCACACCAACCGGAACGCTAATCAGATAACTTCCGGCAATAACCAACCCATCCAGAAAATTATGCAACGCATCACCAACTAAATTCAACGGTGCAAGATGAGAGTGACTATGAGTTTTATGCACCTGATGATGATGAACAGCATGAGCTGGATTGGGATGACAATGATGCCAATGGATAAATTTATCCAACAAGAAAAAGACAATAATTCCTAGCATGACCATTCCAAAGACAAAAGAAGTCGGACCATTCTTCTCAATGGCTTCCGGAAGCAGATGTAAAAAAGCTCCACCAAATAACGTCCCTGCGGAAATACTGACCAGAATTAACAGAAAATGATCAATCTTCTTCCAACGTGAGAGCAAGGTGAAAGCACCAACAAAAGAAATTAAAGAAACAACCAAAACACTAGCCAGAACATAAAGAGTAGTTGTAATCATCACAATAGGAAAGATAATAAACATTTATATATTTTACTGATAGTGATTATCAATAATGAGAATAACAAAGCAGAAAAAAATACTTTTAGACGCGCTAGCTGAATGTAGTAGTTTTTTTAGTGTTGAAGAACTTCAAGAGCTTGTTAAGACAAAAAACCAAAACATGGGAATAGCAACCATCTACCGTTTTCTGAAAAAGAGTGAAGAGAGTGGAAAAGTTCACAGTTATATTTGCAATAACCGCAAAATTTATTCCACCCATACGAAGAATCACATTCATTTTATATGCGAACGTTGTCTCAAAATCCACCATATTCATTTAGCAAAAGCTGATTTTCTTCAAAAAAATATTCCCGGAAAATCATGCCATTTTCAATTGAATATCAGTGGTATTTGCACGCAGTGTCTTACCCAAAAAGAGACTTAATCACAATTGTTGCATAACAACCTTTTCCCAATGTAAACGAAAGAGAAACTTTTCTCTTGTCTTTATTTAAATCATCATCGAGCAAAGGAGACGAAGAGAAATCATGAATATCCATCATCAATTGGCGTTCTTCTCCTTCCAACGACAGTTCTGGAATCTGTCGAACAATAAAATCATCCGAGATAATTCCTTCTTCTTGAAAGAGGACTTGGACTATCTCCCGAAGTGGCGAATCTAATTCCCTGCTTTCAGCATATCCTACTAATGGAATTAAGCGCTGCAAGGCTTCTCCTTCCGGAAAAACGAACTTCCCCTGAGAGTAAGACACTTCTCTGTAAGTATCGTACTGCTGACGAAAAAGACGTGAAACGGTCTCATTCCAGAGATAACTTTGATAAGCATTAACATACAACTTCAACAACCGAAGCGGGATTAATTTCAATGCCCCAACATAATCACGGGGATTTTTCTCGAGATGCACGTTGCATTGGGGTTTATCCAATAAGTGTAAGGCTTGGTCAAACTTTTTCAAGATAATCATTTTTCCAATCTGCGGATTATGTTTTCCAAATCGCTGGTCATCAAAATAATTAGGAACACTCTTAATTTCAGGCAAGGGAAAATCATCTAAACCGCGGACAACAATGACAAATGTATTTCCTCGTAAATCACCCAACGAAATCGGGCTTTTTCCTTTTCCGAGGAAAGTAAGCACAACATCAGAAAGAGAGACCGTTCCCACTTTTTCTTTAAGCCCAACAGACAAAGAGATGACTTGCTCCGTAACCGCTGCTCTATCTTTACTTCCCGCAAAGCCGATTTGTTTTTCTTTGATACCCAGCTGCTGTGCTATACGCTGAACCACATCCAGCGTATTCCAATTCCGCTTGCGGAGAAGAAAATAACAATAAGCACCATCATCATCCATAACGACAGTAGATTGTTCTTTAACAATAAAATCATCGGGACTTTGCTTAATGATATACATACAGTCGCGATTCAGCACGTTCTATAAAAGAGTAACGGCAAAATGGTTACTACCATCACCACACAACATCATATAGTATTAACTATACACAATCCAGAATAAGATTAAATAAATACAGCAAGACTCAACAAAAATAAAATGGAAATTGACCTCAGTAGTACATTAGGAAGAAGAATGCTTCGCGCTGTCCCTGAAGCACAACGAGACAGATTACTAGAAGATTGCCGACAATATAAAGGACTTCCAACCATTATCGAACAAGCATTAGATATTACAGGAACAGACAACCCTTACCTTGCTGCCGAAAATCTCATTCTTAAACGACATCTTGTGCGGCAAAACAGAGATCGCGTAAAAACAGGAATGGGAAGAGCTGCTTCAGGACAAGCATTAACCCAACAGATGTATCTTTTCCAAGACAAACACGATCCTTCTCGAACATTCCCTTTGGGCGCTCCATCAGCATTACACTTCTTTGAGTTGTTTGGCTCTCCGCTCCAAAAACAAGTTGTGGAAGGTAATCACACAGACGAACAAAAAAAACGTCGCCGAAAAGAAGGAGAAGATACAGTTCATGATTTTGTCGAAACGTTAGAGGAAGTTCTCAACGACCCGACAAGAGTTGAAGCTGTCCAAAGCACCCGTGATAAACATCAAGTCTATGCCATTCTTGGACTTGACAAAGAGCTTGAAGCCAGAATAAGACTTTTAGATAGGGTAGTCTATGGTAATACTGCATTTGTTAAAGAGCGTGAATCTGCTTGTCTTATTCCATCAGAACGTGGCGGATTATTCCATTGGCTAAAAGATAGAGAAGAAAAGAATTTGCTTCCAGAAGCAATCAGCGACATATACAACACCCTCCGCAATCCCGCAACAGAGCTTGAACCTGAAGAACACCGCTGGATGATGGGATCTTTATTGATCTACGCTGCCTGTCACCGCCGTATTGATCGTGAAACTGCTATTGGTGGATACCAACAAGATCTTGATTTTATTACTAAACTGCCAGAAGAAGATGCTATTATTGTCCAACACGGACGTCCGGACCTCACCCCTATCAGAAGCATTTTTGCCGACCCAGAAATCACCCTCATTGAGGCAACGCGTGTTTTTGACCAGTATCCTATTGATCGGATCAGGCGTGAAGTCAACCAGCAATATCACGCCCAATTCCAAAAAGAAATTGATGAAATCGTAATAAAACTAGAATCATTATTTATTACCAATGGACAATGGAGAGATGACACAACAGGAACGTCACTTCCAATGACTCGACTTAAAGAAACAATGTATTCGCCAGTCCTTGAGCGTGAAGATTACACTCCTCTCCGCGATTTTCTGCGTATACGAACACTCACGCGAGGGAATACACCGCGGATGCTTCAAGCGACACCATTACAGGAATTCAGGAAAATGGTTGATGGAATTGTCATTGCTGCCCGAAAAGTACACTATCTGGATCAAGTTCTAACAGAAAAAGGAATCACTTATAGCGATCCGGAAAAAGTTCCTACAACAGAAAAAGTATTTGATCAACACACACCCAAAGGAAAAAGCTTTGATCTTCAGGAAAATTTTATCCTGCGTTACGACCTAGCTCTCACTGAATTTATGGATCGCGTTCATTGCAAATTATTTACCATACATGAAACAGCACAATATCATCTTGAAAGACTTGCGAGAACCGCAGCAGTAGGATTGTATGACCGCACATTTATGGATTCAGAAAACGGAAAACAAGTGCTCCTAGAAGCAAAGAAATTGGTCCCGATAGCACTAATTAAAGATGACCTAACCGCACTAGAAGCAGCTCTCAAAAGTCCTTTGGTTAACTCATTTCCACAATGGGCTCTCCCTGCTCCTGACAAAAAGTATGTTCAACCATATTCTTACCAACAGATTCTAGGAATGAAAGTGGGACTTGAAGAACTAGAAACACTAAGGGCTGCATGGGATGAAAAAGCCGCAGACCTCATTCAAAGAGCAAAACAGCATGAACCCCTTTACGAAGGAGTGATTGAACAAAGACAACTCAAAGTCACAAAGAGAACGCTTGATCCCGAACTCAATCGAGAACGATTTCTAAAAACAATTGGAGGCATAGAACAACCACGCACTGCACCGCATACACCAGTAGTACACGCCGGACAAATTACAATTTATAATCTGCCTGCACTCGAAGAAGCTCTCGATGAAGCAGAACATTATGTCTCAACATCAAACCTAACTCCGGAATGGAAAACAAAAGCACAATATCTTGCCAGCAAAACTGCGCACGGTCCACTCAATAAAATAGGATTACGAGTTGCCGAAACAGGAACTTGGAGAAACATAAAGAATATCGTTGAACAACCCGGAAGAATTGGATACAAATTATTCAGCACTATTGAAGAAAGTTATCGACAAGCAAACGACAGTGTGAGTCTTGCTGCCGAAGTAATTGTAAGTGGACAAGAACATGTTGAAAATAATAATCCTTTGAAACAATACACGATAAATGTCACCGGAACATCTCCACGAGATGCACCTCTTTTCAAAGAAGGAGGACTCAATAATACCAACTTACGCTGGAATGGTTCTAGTTGGAGTGGTATAGTAGCAGAGCCAACATTAAAATATGTTACAGAGGTAGTAAAAGATTATAACGCCAGCAAAAGAAAGGAATTACGAGTGACTATCACCGCTTAAAAAACATCGGCTTTTTCCACAACAGATACACTTCCGTCGCTTTTGCCGGGCTATCAAAAAATATCTTACTTCGACAACGTGCATAGAAGCGAAATCCCCCGCCGAGATTATTTCGCCGTTTCTGAACATAAACCTCTCGCGCAGGAAATCCCCCACCAGATTGAGTAATTCCTATCAAAAAACCTTTCTTACCAATCCATAAACGAAATTGAGCAGGTATTTTATGATCAGCATACGCTAAACAGTTCGACCCCGCTTCATTTAAAAAATAAGCAAGTTCATCATGCTTCTTTCGCTGTAACCAATGTTTCAATCGAAAGCGTCTTCCCATCCAATGAGGAAAATGACTGTTCAAAATAACAACAATGTGCTGCTTAACAGCAGCATATCGCGGGATGATTTCATCAGTATTATCTAACGTCCTTGGTTCAGTAGATATCTCGAATTCATAGCGATGCGTAAAACGCACCTCCGCTAACGCTTGATCCACTGTTTTTGACCATAATAAGACCATCCTCACGAAAACAAGGTAAATCTTTAAAAAATGAGCGTTTTCAAAAGTATTATGGAGTACCTAACGATCTCATTTTACAAATACACTGCAATCCAGAACCCGCAAGTAGTAGAGCATGCGCTTCGCCATCATTGTATTGCCAACTCAATCTCTGGAAGAATCCTTCTTGGATCAGAGGGGATTAATGGAGCAGTATCAGGCAAAAAAGAAGATGTACAACAGTTGAAAGCAGAGCTTCTCTCCATACCACTTTTTTCTGACCTCACGTTTCGAGAACAAGAAGTAACCTCATCGACATACCACAAACTCGTCATCCGCATACGCGATGAAATCGTACGTTTTGGATCACCGGTTGATCTCACCAAAAGAGGAAAATATGTTTCACCCCAAGAACTAAAACAATGGTATGACAAAAAAGAAGAGTTTATTATTGTTGACGCCCGCAACAGATACGAATTTGACGTTGGACGATTTAAAAATGCAATCCCAATGGACATTCAAAATTTTAGAGAATTCCCGCAAGAAGCTGAAACTTTAAAACAATATCAAAACAAGAAAATTGTTCTTTACTGCACCGGTGGGATTCGCTGTGAAAAAGCAACTGCTTACTTAACTCAGCAAGGCTTCCCAAATGTCTATCATGTTCAAGGAGGGATTATTAATTATGTCAACGAACTGCCCAACACCTATTGGGAAGGGGGATTGTTTGTATTTGATGACCGCCTTGTTTTAGATCTCGGAGAGCCATTAACAAACTGTCAGCATTGCGAAGAGAAAAATAGTCAATATATTAACTGCCATAATTTAGATTGTGACAAACTATTCATTTGCTGTGATGATTGTCAAAAGACGATGAAGAAGACATGTTCTCAAAAGTGCTTTGAAGCACCTCAGCAACGAGAAGAAAAAAAGAGATATGAAACAATTGGAATTATTGAAAATTACTATCCTAAAGCCAAAACAGCATTGATAAACGTAAAGAAACCTCTCTGCCGAAATACAACTATAACTATTGCTGGAAAAACAACACCTCCATTTAATCAAGAAATAAACCAAATTCGCAACAACCGAAATGAAGACACCGATTCCGCCTCGGCGGGAGAAATTATCACTATTTCTGTCAATCAAAAAGTTCGCCGGCATGATAAAATTATGCTGAGTTACTAAACCATGAATTACCGCGCTTTTACAACGTTGGTAGAAATCTGCCATCGGGGATGGGTAAGTACAGCGACCGGAATTCCTGTTTCTTCTCGTAATGGAGTTGATCTTCTTGACCATGAAGTTGGAATTGAACTTAAAGGAAGACTCCGAACATATAGTGAACATATAGCAGTCCATAATTATCAAGTAAATCAGTTTCCGCGAGAGCATCCAGATAGAGAATTATACTGGGGATTTCTGTTCTATGAATTAAGCAAACCCGTTGAAAGAATCTGGCTTTACGAAAGAGACCTGAACAAATTCATCACCGACCGCGAAGTCTGGTTCTTACCTTGGAATTGGATTCGACAATTTAGAGTCCATCGACCAGAAACAGGACCGTACCGCTATGTTTCAAAAAAGAGATTTCCACCAGAGAAGAAATTTGAACGAGTAGATTGCAGCGGAGGGAGACTGTATCTACCGCGAGACTCGCTTCTTGAACAGAAAATTATTCCACTCTTTTAGAACAATACTCCGTTCTTATTCCATCAATTCTCTGTTCCAAATCAGCAATATAATCAGTATCATCAGTACTTAAGTGAGTAGCAGTCAATTCATTAGCATAGCGCGCTTCTTCAAACAAAAGTTCATAACTTAAGCGCAATGAGGACAATAAATCTCGCCAAAACAATCCTCGCAGTTCAGAAGAATGGACACCATCTTGCCCAGACTGTTGAAAATAATCAGCATCAACGACATACACCTGCTCAGGAGCAAGCCCAAGACGGCGAATTTCAGACATGATCTGATCACGTCGTTCATCGCAATTCATCCAGTGTTCTCCATAATCATTGTCGAGACAAAAATAACGCCCTAACCAAACAACAGGATTCCATTCTTCTAAACCCAATCGATCACTAATATTCTTGTAATTATCATTAACGACAAAAGCGTGAAGAGCAGGAACATAGGAAAAAACCTGCACGGAAGAACTCGGTTGTGGTAATGAATCGAGCATTGGGAGAGCAACGTCATCAGAAGGAGCTTTATGAAAGCGAGCTTCTTGAAAAATTAATTCCAATGAAAAATGGAGTGATTGAAAAACATCCCGCCAAAATAATTCCCGCATCGCTCTGTAATGGCATGGACCATCAGATCCATCTTGGAAATAATCACCATCAATTCTCCAACTCTCAACTCCTGATGGAAACAATTTTTCACCTTCCTTCATATCAAGAAGGAAATAGGGACCAAAGTACTCTCCAAAACGTGAACTCAAAGAAAGAGGTGCTAGCAATCTTTGAAAATCATCAGAGAGAAAAAAAGAATTGGAAGAATGAACGTAAGCAAACACCGGTACGCGCAGAACCGGATCCATGCTTATCTATACCCACACTGCCAAGATCCCACCCATCAGCATTAATGCAACAAGATAATGGGCAACATTGAGTAAGTACAGTGCAAACGGTTTATTATCCCAAAACACACCGCCAATCATTGTTGTCGCTAAAAATCCTAACCAAATCCAAAATCCGGTCGCCATTCCCGACAAGAATGTTGTTGCTTGCAAATAATCAACAAAGTGCGCTAACACATACGCCATTACTAACGTAGCAATAAACGTTCCGATGTATCCCTGCATTGCTTTTTGTTTAATATTCGGAACATCTTTGGAATTAAACTTCATCATTTTAGTCCACTGTTTCCCAAAGAGAAACGGAGAATACCATAACGCTCCAACAACGTACGCAACAATTGCACTTCCAACAATCGCAAGATAATTTAAATCGACACTCGGCATAGAGACCACCTTTCATTACATTGAATAAAAGATCAAAGGCAATTGTAATTTAAATAACTTCCGTATTGAAAAATTTTCCACAAACAACTTAAATAACCAGATTATTTTAAACATCAATGGACCCCAGACTCTTTGTATACAGCGGCATTGGACTCATTGTCGGCATCGTTCTTTTCATCAAAGGCTTCCTGTGGCTCAAACAAAAACGTCTCATCGAAAATATTCCCACCTCCAAAATACGTTCTCTCGCGATGGGATTAGTCGAAATTCATGGTGACGTTGTTCCATTCAAAGAACTTCTCACCGGACCGTTCTCCAAAAAAGAATGTGTGTATTATTATTATACTATTGAAGAATACCGCCGTTCTGGAAAAAACAGCAAATGGATAACTATAAAGCATGGAGAACAAAGCACTCCATTCTTTCTGAAAGACAACACTGGATCTGTTCTCATCAACCCAACGGGAGCGAAAATTGATGCTCCATTAACAACACAATATGAATCCGGATTAATGCGTGACCCGCCTGCCGCAATCAGAAATTTTCTTACCCAACAAAATCTTAATTTCGAATCTTTTTTTGGTATTAATAAAAAGATGCGTTTTACTGAGTACAGTATTCCGCCAGCAACAGAACTCTACATTCTCGGCACGGCAGGTGACAACCCCCACATGGAAGAAACAACTGCTCTTAAAGGGGTCGAAGATGTCATGATCCAACACGGAAATAACGATAAAACCTACTTTATATCCACAAAAAATGAACACCAGCTCCTCAGCAGCTTACGCTGGAAAACCATCGGCGGTATCGGCGGTGGATTTATTCTATCTATAGGATCTTTAATCGTAATGCTTATATACTTTGGACTTTTTTGAACAAGTAGAAAGAAAATGGTCGTCGGTATTATCATTGTTATTCTTGTCATTCTTGGTCTCATCATCCTAGGTTTAGTGGTCTATGTTATTGGCCTTTACAACAGTCTTGTTTCTCTCAAAAATAACATCAAAAAAGCGTGGTCAAACATCGACGTTTTGCTCACACAGCGTTCGGATGAATTAACCAAGCTTGTCAGCACCGTAAAGGGCTACATGAAGCACGAAAGCAAAACATTTACCGAAATTGCTAAAGCCCGTTCCGCTCTCCTGAGTGCCAAAACAATGGGAGAAAAAGCTTCAGCCGACAATATGATCACCGGTGCATTGAAAACATTATTTGCTGTTGCTGAAAATTATCCCACTCTGAAAGCAAACGAAAATTTTAATCAGCTTCAAACACGCATTACCGACATTGAAAATGAACTTGCAGATCGGCGTGAGTTCTATAACGATTCCGTTAACACATACAATATTAAAATTCAAACGTTTCCTACGTTATTCTTCGCACGAATGTTAAATTACGGACCAGAAGAATTATTCTCCGCCACTGCCGAAGAAAAGAAAGATGTAAAGATTGAGTTTTAGGTTTTCTAATTCTTACTATAGTCGACCAAGAAAGTCTTGCCGACAGCAAGACGCTACTTATTCGACTGTAACGAGTCCAACTTATGTTGATGTTTTCCAGTTGGACGACTATATCTATAAAACACATCTTCAAACAACAATATTCCACTAAAGAAAACATTAAAAACAAAATGAGGAGCTAAACCATTGAATGGTTACAGAACAATTTGTGTATAGTGGACTGGCAGAAGGATTATACAGCCCACTAGTATTTGAAAGTGCACTAAGAGAAAGGTTAAACGGTGAAGTAGTGCATCGAGGAAGAGGAGGACAACTTCAACAAGAAGTTACAATATTCCACGCAGAACGTACTACTGTTCATTACCTTCTTGACAAGGGAAGCAACTGTGTAGCAGTAAATGTTCATGGAGAAGAAGCCGATACGAGAGCTTTAGAGAGTAAAATCAGAGAACTCGAGCCAAAATAACGTCGAATAATACTTTTTTCACACCACAACTGTATATTTCCCCACAGACTCAATTTCTTTCTTAATCTTAGCTAAATCCAATTTGCCCGTATGCTCAATGACTGTCTTTCCTGTCTTCACATCAACATCACATCTCACAACACCAGGTATTTCACTGCAAATATCCTTAATCAACACTGCACATGATTGACAGTGTGTTCCTTTAACCGTTATTGTCGTTTTCATTTGTCCTACACCACCGTAAATACGCCTGGGCCAGCCATTCCCATCGTACACGTAAACTGTACACTGCCAGCAGCCGTTGGCGTAAACCTAATAATAGTAACGCTGTCGCTATTCAGCCTTTCCGTAACCCCTAATTTAGGGGCAGTAATGATTTTCGCACAACCTCTTGCATTCTTCCCGTCAATACGCCATTCGACCGGTACACCTTTCTTCAGCGTAAAAGAATTTGGCGCATAATCATACCCATTAACAGCCATCGATATAACCTGAACATCATCGAGAAGAACAGGAGGAGCATCAACAACAGGAACATCAACTGTTGCAGCGCCAACGAGCGTTAACCCACTCGGCAAATTATAGACACCCAACACAATAATCAACACCGCCGAAAATGATGTAACATAACGCTGCACTGTCCCTTTTGTAAATGTCGTTAATAACCCAATAGACAATAACGAAGGCAAGGTTCCGAGTGAAAAAACTAACATTGTCAAAGCCCCAACAGTAGGATCACCTTTACTTAACACATATAATTGCAAGGCTTGAGTAAAACCACACGGCAAG
>DUGB01000085.1 GCA_013331555.1 Candidatus Woesearchaeota archaeon | reverse complement strand
CTGCCAATTCCAGTTCAAATTAAAATGTTCAATAATCAAGTGCCCATACTATAACTTAACAGCCCCGTTTAGTCAAAGTCAAAAAAGATAAAAACAAACTCTTCCACAACCTATTTATATCCCAACACTCAATTCAAAATCATGATCAAAAACCAAATTAAAACTGTTCTTTTATTAGGAGCCCTCACAGGAATCTTTCTCCTCATTGGAGGATTAATTGGAGGACAAGCTGGCCTCTTCATTGGATTAGTATTCGCCCTCGGAATAAACTTCGTTTCCTATTGGTTTTCTCATAAAATTGTTCTCTGGATGTACGGCGCACAGGAAGCTGATCGCAAACAATATCATCAACTTTACGCAACGGTAGAAGACATCCGCCAACGAGCTAATCTTCCCATGCCTAAAGTATACATCATGAATTCGCCACAGGCAAATGCTTTTGCGACAGGACGAAATCCCACTCACGCCGTTGTCGCAGTGACCACCGGAATACTTCAAATTCTAGATCACAATGAACTCAAAGGTGTCCTTGCTCATGAAATGGGACACGTTAAAAACCGCGATATTCTTATTTCAACAATCGCCGCTACCATTGCCGGAGTGATTTCGTACATTGCCATGACTGCTCGCTGGGCGGCACTTTTCGGAGGACTCGGCGGAAGGAATGAAAATGGTCCGAATATCCTCGAACTATTGGTTCTAGCAATCATCGCCCCCATTATGGCATTGATCATCCAAATGGCCATCTCCCGCTCTCGAGAATATCTTGCCGACGAAACAGGAGCAAAGCTCATTCGAGATCCTTTCTCATTAGCAACTGCATTGGAAAAGATTGAAAAAAATGTATCCCATCACCCTTTGCAGCAAATGGGTACAACTGAAGCAACCGCACACCTCTTTATCCACCACCCTTTCAAAGGTAAGAGTTTACTCAATCTTTTTTCCACCCACCCGCCAACGGCAGAAAGAATTAAACGCCTGCGAGCAATGAAGTTATAACTGTATGACCACCAAAAAATTGTTCTGGGATGACCCTTATCTTACTTCTTGCACCGCAACTATAACTTCTATTAAAGGAAATAGAGTCCAAGTGGATCAAACAATTTTCTACGCATTTTCAGGAGGACAAGAATCAGATGAAGGAACAATTGGTGGAATTAAAGTAATTGAAGCTGTAAAACAAGGCGACAAAGAAAATATTATTGACATTGAATACACGCTTGAACAAGAGCCAGCATTCAAAGTTGGTGATACTGTTGAAATAAAAATTAACCCTGAAAAAAGAAGAAAGCTTCGCAACTTACACTCCGCCGCACACATTCTTTATTATCTCACCATCGAAACAATAGGAAAAGTAAAAATAGTTGGTTCGAACATTGCCCAGGACAAAGCAAGGATGGATTTCAATTATGATCAACCAATAACAGACCTTGTTCCAAAATTAGAATTAAAAATGAACCAATTTATTGTAGAATCACATCCAATTATACTGAGCAACGATCTTGAAAAACAAGACTTACGCTGGTGGACGTGTGGTGAATGGAAAATGCCCTGCGGTGGAACACACGTTCGATCCACAACAGAAATTGGCCCAGTGAAATTAAAACGAGAGAATAAAGGAAAAGGCAAAGAAAGAATTGAGATTTATTTGATGATGTAAAACATTTGTGAGGGTTAATATTTAAGAATTGAGTTCATTAAGTAACATTAAAAGAACGCCGGAGTGTAACCATTTCAGCACCAAATGGGGGGGTAGAATGGTAAGCACTAATACCTAAATTATAAATTCCTGTTCTTGCAAGCGGAGAGGCATAGACAGTTGCAGTGGTTGTGCAATTGTTGGTACTATAATTTGGCTCACAAATTGCAGGGCTGAAAGTACAAACCATACTAGGGTTACCCGCCCAGCAAGAAAATCCAACATAAGAGGTGAATACATTTGATGCTGTGTTCCGTGAGAGAGTTGTAGTTTGTGCAGTTATAACTAAAGTGGTTGAACTACCCCTCCTAACTGTAGTATTACCTACGGCCCCTCGAAATTGAAGAGTAGGTCCTGACGTTCCACCCACAATACCAGAATCCATTCGAGAAATGGTGAGCGGCAAGCTTAGAACAGTTGGAACACCGGAAAAGCTGGTTTGACTCATGGTTACAACATATGCTTTAACCGGCAAATAGTGTACCGCGGAAGTTGTATTTTTTGAAGTTGAGATAATCAATTGGGTAGTACATACACTCGCAGTTGCTACAGTACACTGCGCTGGTGTAAAGTTACAGGTGATTCCTGGAGCAGGAAGATCACAAAAAAATACGACATTCTTCAATTTATCTGCCGTGGTAGCCCGAACTTCTAAACTAATACTTATATTTCGACCTTGATTAACAGAATACCCTTGCGCACCGCCGCCACCCAAAGAAGACATCCCATTGTGAGACGTTGTGCCTAAAGTATATTTAGGAGTCTTAACCTCTGGTTGGTGTGTACCAAAAGCAGATAGAGAAAATAGGAGTATAATAACAAAAATAATGGTTAATTTTAATGTTGTTTTTACTTTCATAAAAAAATAGTAAGTCGAATTACTATTTAATACTTTTGATAATGTAGTGAGCGACATAAATAACAAAAATAAATTTATTCTACAATTCTTTTATCTTCCTCAACAGCTCTTTCTTCTCCGGAATCGCAAACGGACTTCCGCCGCCATGCCATGTAAAGCGAGGACGAACTTGAACCGGGAAAATCCGCTCATTGACATCATCAAACACCAACGCTGCCCCTTTGATTTTTGGCAGCAGATTCAGTTCCTCGTCCAATCCCTTGCGCATATAACTTTGCATCAACTGGCCAAGAGCATCGACATCTAATTTCGCCGTAACCCGATGAGCAATAACAATATCTGCCTGAGTCATCACATCGGTATGAATTTTACCTGGCTGCTGTGATGCTAAAATGAGAGAAATTCCCGGCTGCCTTCCCTCACGCAATATCGTAACCAGTGGTTCTGTTGCCGCTGTAATTGCATCTTTTGGCAATAACTCATGAGCTTCATCTAATGCCAACCAAACAAGTGGTTCTTCCAATGCCCCTTCTTTTTCTTTTTGAAAATAATGCATCGCCGCATCAAGAGTCTTGAACTCTTCTGTCTTGCGTGCAATCATCCGTTGATTAAACAACGTTTTTGAAATCAATCCAACGACAAGCGCTTTAATCGCCCACCCTGATGACTGTGTGGCATATGGGCTGACATCCAGCACCGTAATTTGTCCTGCACTCACCAAATCTTTTAATGGTGTTCCTTCCTTCGAAAAAATTCCCCAACCTTTAGCTTTGGCAAACTGATTATACACCACATTCTTGACAACAATATCGCTTGTAGTATCAGTCTGAATAGTGCTAAGAACTTTATCCAATTCGTAGCTCTGACGTGATTGATTCAAGTCTTGAATGATCTTCGTAATTAAGACGCCTTCCGCAGAATTGGGATTAATCATAAATGATAAACACCAATCTTCCGGTCCCACATCAATTGGACGAAGTGAAAAAGGGAAATCAACGGGAATGCCTTCATCTTTAT
Organism: Candidatus Woesearchaeota archaeon; assembly: GCA_013331555.1. GTDB lineage: Archaea > Nanobdellota > Nanobdellia > Woesearchaeales > GW2011-AR9 > UBA10204 > UBA10204 sp10204u. Next base: position 4,822 of record DUGB01000085.1, on the reverse strand, counting down.
ACTTCCCAAAAAAACCAGTAGGAGTATAAATTTTTACATCAAGCGGACGCGGATCAAAACCCCACTCTTTAATTAACTCCGCATCCTCATAATTTGGATACTTCATCGTCCAATAAACCCCCATTGTATCCAGCAAAATAATCGACAAGTTCTGTTTCACTTCTTGCGGAAGATCCGCCAACCCTTCTGCAATCACACCCATTGTGTACNNCCCCCGCCTCTCTTACCCACAATGAACACAACATGCGATCCGGCAATATCCACATACACTGGATTGGACAACGACGTTGTCTGACCCATCTCCACATATTGCTTACCAAGAAAAATTGCCCCTTCCTTGCCGTACTTTACAATTTCTTTTTTAGAACGACCAATAACAACATCAAACACCATAACAAGATAAAGACAGAATGAGAATAAAAACATTCCGACTAACGGGAAGAAAAACTGTTGCGAAGAATGACCTCGGAGCTAAGAGCATAAGCAAGAACTGCCCGTTGGTGATAGTAATCTAAAGTCAAATTGATGATTTTAACAATTTCCGGCCTAGTACAAATAAGCCTTACGGGAATCATTTTTTCAACAAAAAGTATTCCGTCCGGGCTAATCCATTGCCCTTTCGCCGGTTTTAAGATCGTAAGACCACCAGTAATTGACCTAACTTTTTCATCCCACTTTTTGTGAAAAATCACTGGAATCATCTTCCCGTCAGAAAAGTGTGTAGGAACAAGAATTTCCCACAACAGCGAACGTTTCTTTTGAACCATCATCAAATATTAAGAAGGAAAGAATAAAAAGGTTACTGCTCTTTTATTTACCAGATAGATAAATGACAGTAAAAAAGATCAATCAAATCTGATTTCCCTGCTTTTATTCCATCCTTGCACTAATTCTTTTGAGGATACCTAAACTGCTGTTTCTCAGATCTTCTTCCAACCCGCCCAATGGTCGAAACGACCCTTGAGGTGTCATCATCCTAAAACACTTTACTTCATCTATTTTCTTTATTCTCGAGGCATCGAAGGTGCCTGAATCATATAAATTCTGGACATTTAATCCTCCTTGAGGATATGAACCATGCGTAGCAAATATTCTTTGCGTGCCACCAGCTCTCTTTGCTGTCCTGCTCCCATAGAGGTTCTTATCATCAAAAAAAGTAAGGTAGGCTAACTCGAAGGAATCATCAAAACGAGTGGCTTCAATCATTGTTCCAGTTACCTCATAGGGGATAAGCCCTCCAAAAGGAGGAGAGAAGAAGCGAAAAAGAGTTCTTTTCTCCCGTATTTCTATTAGAAATCGATACTCAAAATCAGAAACAGCAAAAGCATGGTCATCCTCCTGAAAATTAAAGAAACGATAGTCTTTACCAGAACCAGTTAACCATAATCCATCCGATTTTCTTCGAGCAAAATGGTGAGCCACTAAAAGATCGACAGCTAGTGGAGTAACATACACGAGATAATGACTGCGATCTCGGCGAAGTTCAACAGGAAACGCTACTTTTTCGATTAAATCATCGTGTAAAGAACGGGACATAAAAACGTGGGAATTGATATTATTTAAAAACTATTATGTTAAGATTAGTTCTTCCATTTCTTATGTGTAAAGAGAGAGTTGGAGCTCTTAGCACTCTAACCCTAAAAGATTTAAAAAATAAAAACCTATTGTAACATCCCTTCCGTCACGACAACAACCCGCGAAGACGCATCTTTAGCTTTAGACACAGCAGCAACAACATAAGTAATACCTAACTTCTCCGCTGTCTTCACTAAGTCGGCATCAACATCACCATCTAAAGCGAGAGCATACACACCACCATTAAGACTTTTGATTGTTGACATCAGTTCACTCAACGGCACTTTGCCCAGTACATTCAACTTCTGATCGAAGATGCACGCGCCACGAGTTCCAAACAAATCATCCAACGTCTGCTTGAAGATTTTCTTCTCATCAGCATTCAATTTACCATCGCGAACAACAACAGGAGCAGGACGCGGAGTGGAACTGACAAGTGGAGGACTAGACGCATTGGGAAGAGGACGTTGAAAACGGGATGGACGTTGTTGTCCTCCTTGTGTTGATTCTAGTCGTCGCGGTGGTACATTACCATTAGACGATGACTGAGAATGGGAAGGAAAAAGTGGCTTCCGCATCGCAATCGGATTATTCAGCAAAGCTCCGCTGTCATCAATACCTAAATCCATTTTTGCTTGTTCAGCCGTAACTCGACCGCGAAGAGATTTATGAATCTCTTTCTTGGTCAATTCTTCAACTTCCTTACCATCAGGAGCTTTACATACAAAGTCAATATCCGCCGTACTCAATAATTCCCGAATAATCAAGTCGCCGCCACGATCACCGTCAACAAAAGCAGTAATAGACTTACGTCGGCTCAAGTCTTTGATAGTCTGTGGAACCGAAGTACCATTAAGACCAATGACATTCCTAAACCCTTGCTTAAGTAAACACAACACATCTGCACGGCCTTCCACAACAATAACTTCTTCACTTTCTTCAATAGCAGGCCCAGCTGCTAAGCGATCAGGACCATATTCTAATACTTCCATCATGCGCACGGACTGAGCAACTTCATCTGCTAATTCCTGAGAATCTGGAAGGGTGTCCTCAGTTAACGTTCGTAACAACGCTTTAGCTCTTTCTATGACAAACTGTCGCTTACTCGTACGAACATCTTCAATCTTTTGAACTTCAATCTTCGCATTGCAAGGACCGATTCGTTGAATAATTTCAAGAGCGGCAGCAACAATCGCCGTTTCTGTTTTATCTAAAGAACTCGGAATTATAATTTCACCCACGGTTCGACCAGAATTTGTATTGACATTGACTTCAATACGGCCAATTCTGCCGCTGCGTTGTAATTCCCGCAATTCTAATTCATTGCCAAGTAAACCTTCCGTCTGACCGAAAATCGCTCCAATGACATCAGGACGATCAACAATTCCGTCAATTTGAATGGTGGTATGAACAATATATTTTGCTGATACTGGACTTATTTTTCCCATTTTTACCACTCCATTTTAGAAGAAGCTAATGCTAACCAATCAAAAACTTTCCTTTGATGTTTGAATGATGGATTATAATCATTAACTTCCCCTTATGTTATTAATATAGAACAAGCTTTAACCTTATCCCACTATTTTTGGCTTTTTAACAAAAAAACTGACCAAACAACAGTTGATTAATGAATATGAGTTAAAAGCTTATTCTGATTTAATTAATCTCTATTAATTATGTGTTGTAGCCCGTTACACTAACTCCCAAGCTCATTGCAGGCGTTTAGCGTAAGCTCCAGTGGGTACTCTCGTGACGGGCCTTTTATTAGACAAATTAGCCCTCAAAAAGGCTGATTTGCATAACAAGTTTAATAATGCCTTTAACTATAAAAAGATTTTGTTTTATTTTTAATATATTTTACCAAAACCAGGGCTAGGTAAATGTCAGCTTAAATCAAAATGTTTTTATATTTCTTATCTGAACGTCTCTTCAAAATGCTAATAATCGGCTGTTCAAAGGGAAGGCATCTTGGAAAGGCAATAGCTGAGCATTTGGGAATTGAGTATATTGAGCTTGAGGTCAAAAGATTCCCTGACAATGAGATTTACTTAAGATACCCAAAAGGTGTAAGTGGTGAAGACGTTGTTTTTGTACAATCCTTTTATGGTGAGATAAATGATGCATTGGTAGAAGTTATTTTTGCGGCAGAGACAGCAGAAGACCTCGGCGCAAAAAGGCTGATTCTTGCAGCGCCTTACTTTCCTTACCTTAGGCAGGATAAGAGGTTCAAGGAAGGAGAATGCATAAGCCTTAGGACTGTTGCAGGAGTTATTGATGATTTCTTTGATGAGATTATGATAATAGACCCTCACCTCCACAGTGAGAAAACGCTGTCGCATATTTTTAAGATACACTCAAAAAAGCTCACAGCAGACCACCTGATTGCAGCCTACATAAAAGAGAACATCAAAAATCCGCTTCTTGTTGGGCCTGACGAAGAGAGTTACAGGTGGGCAAAAAAGACTGCTGAAGATATTGGAGCTGAATCAGTTATACTTGAAAAAGAAAGGCACAGCGGAAGAGAGGTCACTGTTTTTTTTAATAAAGAAATAAATGCAAAAGACAAGAATATAGTTATTGTAGATGATATTATCAGTACAGGGAATACTTTAATTGAGACAATAAAGCACTTAAAGCAAGCAGGAGCCAGGAAAATAACCTGCATTGCTGTCCATGGCATTTTTACAGATAATTCCCTTGCAAGATTAAGTGAAACCGGAGCAAAGATAATCTCAACAAACACTATCCCTAATGAAACCGCTGAGATGGATGTTTCTAAGATTATAGCTGATGCGCTTAAGAAGGAGAAATAGGAGATAAATTATGCACGGTGTTCTATTTTTCTGTCGCCATTTATAAGCGAATGATTTAAATATCTAGCAATCTTTGTTCCTTTATAAGGGCGTGATTATGAAGAAAATGCTTATTGTTGGATTTTTGATAGGGGTTATTTTGATTAGCAGTTGTTCTAAACAAAAAACACAAGTGCAGCCAACTAGTTCTCCAAATACGGGTGCCTTTGGCATCAAGAAGGATGTTGCTATAAGCGGCTTTGCATTTAAACCCAGCGAGTTAAATGTCCCTAAAGGGGCAAGCGTTGTCTGGACAAATATGGACTCTGCGCCGCACACTATCGTTTCTGATAGCGGAGATGAGATTAAATCGGGCTCTATTTCAAAAGGAGAAAATTATGAGAATACTTTCAATACAATTGGAGCATACAACTATCATTGCGGCATACACCCTT